>JAQVOO010000013.1:19039-26664 GCA_028702575.1 Sphaerochaetaceae bacterium | reverse complement strand
ATGATTTATTACAACTTGAGAATTTACATAAAGTGTATGGTTCTAGACGGAAAATATATGCGGTTAATGGGATCGATGTTGAGGTTAAACCTCGTTCTGTGTTAGGGATTGTAGGTGAATCAGGGTGCGGTAAATCGACTACTGGTCACATGGT
The DNA here is from genome assembly GCA_028702575.1 of Sphaerochaetaceae bacterium. Classification (GTDB taxonomy): domain Bacteria; phylum Spirochaetota; class Spirochaetia; order Sphaerochaetales; family Sphaerochaetaceae; genus JAQVOO01. The sequence continues at coordinate 26,510 of JAQVOO010000013.1, read as the reverse complement.
CGCTGGGTTATACAAACCAACCAAAGGACGTATTGTCTTTGACGGTGGCGATATTTCCATAGCTTGGAATAGACGTTCACCAGAGACCTTGAAAGATATTCAACTCATATTCCAAAACCCTGGAAGGAGTTTGAATCCTTCCCACACTGTTGAACAGATCATCGCTAGACCCATGAAACTCCTTGCCGATATGCCGAACAAAGAAGCACGAAAAAAACACATTCTTCAAATTCTAACGAAAGTTGATCTCGGGAAAGAATATTTAGAAAAGAAACCACGGCAACTCAGCGGAGGAGAACAGCAGCGAGTTGCTATTGCAAGGGCTTTATCTATATCTCCCCGTTTAATTGTTTGTGATGAACCAACTAGTGCGCTTGATGTTTCAGTTCAAGCTTCGGTTCTTAACCTACTTAACGATTTGCAATTAGATACAGAGGCTGCCTACTTGTTCATTTCGCATGATTTAAATGTAGTTAATTATATTAGTGACTATATTATGGTGATGTATGCAGGAAAGATATGTGAATATGGTAAGCGCGATGAAGTTATGCAACCACCGTTTCACCCCTACACAGAGGCTCTTTTATCGGCAATGCCAGAAGTTGACCCCAAGAAGCAAAGAGAAGTAATCGAACTCGAAGGGCACTTACCTGACCCAAGCAAAAAGCCAAAAGGTTGCCCCTTTGCCGGTCGTTGCCATAAGCAAGTTGGTGAAATTTGTGAAAGAGAATACCCACCTATGGTACGCCACTCTGAAACGCACTATCAATTCTGTCATATAAAGTATCCGAGTGAATAAAAAATATAACTATGGTTATATGGGACTATGTGACTGTAAGGTAGTAGTTTAAGCTTTTAGTTTGTGCTCAATTAATGGAAAAACTGCTATTCTCAAAACTGTTAATCCATACGGGATCATTTTGATAATTTCCATCTGTCCAATATCCGGTTTGTCTGGAATTTGGCCTGCACTATTCATTTCTTCTACCCAGTTCTCAATTTCATAAGCTTTTCCTGTTATTGTCGGAGTATCATTTTCAAAATTAAGTGTCCAATTAGTATCTTTGCTAAATCCATAATTCCACTTACTTTCTGGCCGATACTCATAGTCACTAAATCGACCTCTTTCATGTAGGATTGTTTTTGTTAACGCTATTGGAAGTGCAAAAAGTAGTGGTCCCCAGTACACAGCAACACCTCTATTTTGTTCAATGCATTCAACCGAGAAATCAAATAGAATATGGATAATGTCTTTCTGCCAAATCTTATCAATTACAATGCTGTGACTCTTCTTTTGGTAATCTATGAATTCGTCATTCACCTTTACAGAGAATGACTTCGCCCATTTTGGAATGTTTAACTCAATTGGAAATTCTTCTACCCTATTTGAGCTAATTGTGATTTTTGCTTCAGGTCGAAAAGGATAGACGGATTCAACATGTATTGTTACCCCGTTGGTTTTGAAATAAGTCGGAGCATAGGAGAGGCAAACAAACCCTTCTTCTTTTTCCATCCACAGGCTCTTGACTAATTTAGGCCAACCTTGATGCATGTTTGCTGTACAACAGCCGAAGTACGGGACAAGTCCAAAAATATTGCTGTCATCTGCGTTATTATACCAGATTCGTTTTTCGACTGTACATGCGATTTGGTTTACTTGTTGATTATATTGATGGGAGCAGCAGTCTTGAGAAATTGTCGTTAGCAAAGCATTGTAAGTTATTCTTTCCAGAAGATCACAGTACTCAAGATCACCAGTGATAGCAATAGTTTCTTCAAGGCTGAAAAGCAATTCAACCACTGCACATAATTCAGTTCCCCGGCTTGGATATGTTCCACTTATATGCTCATCTCCACTAATCATCCCGTTAGCTTGTCCATGATAGTGATAAAGTTGTTCAAGCCCTTTTTTTAGTATCTTTAAATAATTTTCATCATTTGAAAGCTGATATTCATAGACTAGATATTTAACAGACATAGCAACATTTACCACATGACTCATATGATACATATCAAAGTATTTTGCATACTTAATTGGATCTATGAGGGTTGCCTGATCTTCTGTCTGGTCATATTGTGCCATAAGGTTTTTATATTCTTCCCAAGGCATGTATTCTTCAATTGGGTGTTTGAAAGGAATATCCTTGTAAAATTTATTCCTCCATGGAAAACTAAGGGAGGCTATCTTTTTTGCGAAATTAAGAAAAAAAGAATCACTAGTTTTATTGTAGATCCAAATCAAAGAAACATAGGTCTCCATACCTCTAGCATAGGCCCACATCTCAAGGGGTTTTGTATCTATTTTTTTATCAAAATATCTAAAAAACTGTTCACATAATTTTACAATTGCAATCGCTTCTTTAGATTGTGGCTTGGCATCGGCAAATTGTATCAACGCTTTGAGCATGACCATCCTCGGCCACCAATCTTCGTTGCTTTCAGGGCCAAACGATCCGTCTTGTTTTTGGCTATCTAATACGCTATGGATCCAATGTAGTACTTTTCTTTCTAATCCTTGATCTTCGAGTAACAGGCTCAATGGAATAAGTCCATCTACATAATATGGTCCTCTTTCCCAACTGTTTCCATCACCTCCGAGCCAGCCATTGTCTGGACCTACATCTTCCCATAATTCTTCGAGATTTCCTGTCAGGCCATCCTTAAGAGCTTCTAGCTTTTGTCGTATCCATCCTTTTGGTGATATTTTATCGTATGATATGTACTGAAATTTGTTTTGAATCATTCTTTTACTGCTCCTGTTGTCATACCTTGAACATAGTATTTTTGTAAAATAATAAATAATATTACAGTGGGGATAATTGCAATGACTGTACCTGTGTTGATTATTCCCCAATCACTCGTAAACCGTTCTTTACCAAATAAATTGATTCCGACTTGAATATTCCTGACTTTGTCTGAACTACTGAAAATGAAAGATAGGATAAAATCATTCCATCCATTGATGAAAAGATAGATAATGCAAGAAACAACCGAAGGGATACACAACGGTAGATATATTTTCATCATTATCATGAAGTCTCCGGCACCATCTAGCAATGCACTTTCGTAAATTGCTTTTGGCAACTGCTTAAAAGCGTTCCGCATCATAAAAATGCAAAAAGGCATGAAAAAAGTTGAATAGATCAATATTATTCCTATTTTTGTATTAAATAATTTGAGTTTGGTAAGCAAGTTATATAAAGGGACCAAGAGTGATTGGAAAGGCACCATTATTATAGAGAGGACAAGTATGAATATTATCTTTTGCCCTTTATAGGGTAATAATGCAAAAGAAAAAGAACAAGGAATAATTATGAACAACACTAATAAAATTGTACCGATTGTGATTATTACCGTGTTTTTTATATACTGTAAGAAAACGCCGTTGCCTGCTGTGAATAGTTTATTAAATTGATCTAACGTACAAGTTGCTGGTATTAATCGAGGCGGATATTTCAATATTTCTGCAGAGGGCTTAAAGGCAGTGATAAAAGTCCAATAGATGGGGAACAGAAATATTGCACTCAATATAATAAATATCAGATAAACAAAGATTTCTTTGGTAATATTTTTTTTCTTAATCGTCATCATAATACCCTCCCAAACGAATTTGTTGGTAGCTAACAAACAAAAGGATAAGGAGGAACAGCACAGATATAGCAGCACTTCTTCCCATATCATATGCATTAAAGGCAACTTTATTGATATACATGATAATTGGTTGGGTAGTCCTCATAGGTCCCCCACCTGTCATTATTAGAAATTGATCAAAACCTTTGAATGAACCTGCAATCGATAATATAAGGGCAAGCATCAACGTTGGTTTTACTAAAGGTAACGTAATAGAGAAAAAAGCTCGCTTCTTATTACACCCATCAATTTCAGCAGCCTCATAAATATCAGGAGAAATACTGGATAGACCTGCAAGTATAAATATCATACTAAATCCAAACGTTTTCCACGCAACGGAGATACAGATGATTACTCTTGCACTCCACGTCGAAGAAAACCAGTTTATACCTTCGCTTACGAAACCCATTTTTATGAAAAAATAGTTGAAAATTCCATAACTATCATTGAGTAACCAGTTCCAAATATAACTAGATGCAACTAAAGAGATTGTGCATGGAATAAAAAATATAGTTCGGAGTATAGAGTTCCTGGTATTGTTGCTTTTTAGCAAAATAGCAGCAAGTAATGCTGGTATGAAAATCAAAGGAGTCACCATAATTGTATAAATTAAAGTATTACTTAAACTTTGCCAAAACTCAAATTCTTGAAAAGTTTTTAGATAATTAGAAAAGCCTATGTATTTCTTAGTCCCAATAACAGTCCATTCCATAAAACTAATTCTAAACACATCAAAAAGGGGATAAACAAAAAATATTAATACCAACAATATCACAGGCAAGGAAAATAAGAAGCCATTATTTTTTTTCATGGAGGTTTCAATACCTTACTTAGGGAAGTCCTATGCATCGAAAGACACATAGGACTTGTCACTAAATCACTTAATCAAACGATTAATTTCTGTAGCACACTCTTCAACTGCTTTGTTGACTGGAATTTTATCAAGTAAAGCTCCTTGGAAGTAATAAAGAACTGGCTCATAAATCAGATTATACTTTAATGATACCGGAGTTCTTGAAGCTGCTAGGATATCAGCAAAAATGCTCATTTGAGGGATTGCTTTATAGTACTTGTTATCATATAAATCTGCACGTGGCACTAATGCAAGATTAGGGGCATACGTTTCTACAAGCACATCTTCACTAAAAGCAAATTTAAGGAATTCTTTCGCTTCTGGAACATTTTTGCTTTGGCTAGTTATTCCTATCATATTTCCGCCAGCAAAAGATGCATTTTGTCCTCTATTCCTTGGTATGAGACAAACACCGAAATCCATGTCTGGAGCATCTGTCTGTAAAGAACTTATATTGAAATTCCCCCCTAAGTACATAGCTATTTTTCTAGCAACAAATGCATTGTAACGATCTCCAGACCCCCAGTTTATCGAAGTTTTGATTACTACCTTCTCCTTATAAATCAGGTCATACCAATACTGTAAAGTTTCCTTCACTTCTGGAGAGTTAAGTACGAGATTACCAGAATCATCGAACATTCTTCCATTGTTTCCCCATATCCATGGCATAAACCAGAACATATACCCACCACCACTATTACCGACTTCAGCAAAAGCCCATTGGTCAGTAACGCCATCACCATCTAAGTCTTTAGTAAGGGCTCTACAGGCTATTGTAAACTCATCCCAGGTTTGCGGAGGATTTTCAGGGTCAAGTCCGGCATCTCTAAACATATCCTTGTTGTAAATTATTGAAGACAGATCTAGTTCATAAGGAAGTGCATATACCCTCCCGTCCTTCGATCCGACAGGAAGCATACCTTTTGGAAGACTATTCTTGTATGGCATTGATTCATACACATCAGTAATATCAGTAAAAGCTCCGATAGAAATAAAATAAGGATATTGCACTACATCAAGACTGTATATGTCAGGAGCAGTTTTAGCATTCAAAGAAGCAATAAATTTGGGAACCTGTTGGTCATAAGGGATTAATTCAAACTTTGCTCTAACATTTCTACCTTCAGATTCCATTTTTTCATTGAATTTATTGACAACTCCTTCAATTCCAGCATTGCTATCCCAAACAGTTAACATTACTGGTTTAGACTCCTTGGTGGCTTCCATACCACCCTGTGCAAATACATTAGTAAATGTCATAAGAACGATAATTATTAAACAAAACGTCTTTTTCATAACTCTACTCCTCTTTTGATTTTATTCTACAAACCCCCACAAAATATGTTATAGTTAATTGTGTGGTTAGGTTACTGAGAATAGCAAGTCATCATCATTGGTGAATATAGGTGCGATTCCGACTATGAACAATATAGATAATTGTGTTACTAAAATTGGTTTTATTGATGAAATTATTCCCTACAATTCTGGATTTTTTGTGAGTAGGGGGTTGAATTGTCATCCCCAAAGAATAATAACAAGTTATGAAATAATCTTTGTTGTGCAGGGACAGTTGGATATAGAAGAAAATGGGATAGCTTATACTGTTTTAGAAAATCAAGTACTTGTATTGACACCAGGAGTAATGCATCGAGGAACAAAAACTTATCCAAAAGACTTAAAATATTATTGGTTACACTTCTCAACCACTTATACTGGAATAAATTACAGAAACGACCAGATGTTCAAACTATCTAAAGTTTCTACAATTTTGCGCCCTTCTAGACTAGTACAATTATTCAATTGGTATATAAGTGATCAGGAAAACTTTTCTCAACTTGATAAAACTGCTAAATTAGTAATCTATTTGATATTTAGTGAGATAGAACAGGCTTCAACTATTAAATCCGTAGAAATGTCTGCTATAAATTATCATGCTAGGAAGGCGTATGAAATTATACAAACAGAGTATTGTAAGGATTTATCGACGAAGAATATTGCCGAACAATTACATTGTAATTCCGACTATTTGGGAAGAGTATTTAAAAAAGCATATGGTATTCCTCTGACAAAACAAATTCATCTAACCAGAATCAAAAAAGGAAAACAGCTTTTAGTAGAGAATTCAATGAATATTTCAGAAATTGCATTCAAGGTGGGATTCCGAAATGTGGGTCATTTTAGAGCTGTCTTTAAAAGAAATGTCGGGGTGACTCCCACAGCATTTCGATACTCTTATAATAAAATTCATATAAATACAGAGTGAGTTTTTCTTTTATTTTTCGGATCTTAAACTAATATATTGAATCTTTATTTCGTGACCAATTATTTACTCGCTTTTAATTCATTCAATAAATACTTTAACAGAATATGGGACGGGATTATCTTTATACTCTCCTATGAAAAGCATATCGCGATGTATGTTCATTTTAGAAAGGAGTGTAAATTTATTTTCTTTTGTGTTAAATAAAGTTTTTATGAGATTACGCTCTCCGGCCATAATCACCTTATAAACTGGCTTACCGTCAAGAGCCAGTTTAGCTACACTAAGTTTAACACTGGGGGAGTGAACTCGCTGGTCAAGAATTGCTACTAATTGCTCATCTTCAACCTCAGAGATAGTATAGATACTCCCTCCCAAGTACTTGCTGAGGGTAACTCTCCGATCAGTATCAATAACTTGGAGATCAGTAAAGACAAATCCTTCTGAAATAAGTGAATTCAAGGCTGTGATGGTCTTTGTTTTATCTAAAGTAGCCCCCCCATGAATATCGACTAATAAGACTTCATTTGCGCCGCTCATACCAGTGGAAAGTGGATTAACAAATTCCATTTTTGGTTTTGGGTTGTACCCTTGAGTAAAGCTCACTGGAATTTGAGCGCGTTGAAACGTTTGCTCAAAAATACGCATCACGTTAATATGGCTGATGAAAGTGGCTCTTCCTTGCTTTGCATAGAAAAAGAGCACTGGACGTGCTGGTAGAGGGGTAA
>JAQVOO010000013.1:8524-18939 GCA_028702575.1 Sphaerochaetaceae bacterium | reverse complement strand
TTAATGTTCATGCCAATCTTGGTTGCATCATAAATAGTCTTCAAGAATTCGATAATAGCCTGCTTTTCTTCATTTAGATCAACAAAAGGTAAACCGACCATAAAGTAAAATTTGGCTAAACGCCAGCCTCTTTTCTTGGCTTCACGAATAATAGAGATTATTTGCTCAAGCGAGACTTCTTTATTTATGGCTCGTTGCCATCGAGCAAGGGGCGTTTCAATAGCAAAAGTGAGGCCACTTTTTCTCACGGCCGACAATTTTTCGAGAATATCGAGTGAAAAGGAACTTACCTTCAGCGAAGGAAGGGAAAAAGAGATATGTTGGCCGTCAAATGCCTCATTGAGGTGGGTAATCATAGAACTAATTTGGGGGTGATCGCCTGAAGATAATGAACTGAGAGTCACTTCCCGATAGCCAAATTCATCAACATGTTGCTGAACTTGAGATAAAATCGCACTATAGTCCTTTTGCCGATATGGTTTATAATATTGTCCGGCATGACAGAATCGACAGCCATTGGGACAACCCCTCATGATCTCCACAACCCCATTATCTTGGGCTACTTTGAAATTAGGAACTATGAAATGTTTAAATGTCGCTTTTACTTCGGTAGCAAACGAATCATCGATCGTACGAATTGCTAAAGGTTTACCATGATACCAGAGAAAGGGAAACTTCTGTAATTCTGCTAGCAGTAGGGTTCTTGTTTTACCCTCTCTCTTACCTTCATGAATGGTGCGAATAACCTCTTTAAATTTAGATTCAGCCTCCCCTATAAATACAAAATCTAAAAAAGATGAAAACGGGAGTGGATTTGTTACTGCTGGTCCCCCACCAATGACAATCGGATCGTTATCATCACGATCTTTAGCATGGCGAGGTATTTTTCCTAGTTCTAAAACTTGTAGGATATTGGTCGCTGCTAATTCATATCCAATGGATATACCTAATACATCTAATTCATGTAAAGGGATACCATGATTAAGTGTTGAAAGTGGAAGATCATGCTCTTTGAGGAGTTGTTCAAAATCTGGAGCTACCGAAAATACACGATCACAACTTACCCCCTCTTTGATACCTGCAACTAGATCATAAAGAATTCTCATCGCATTGTTTGACATCCCAATTTCATATAAATCTGGAAAACAAAGCCCGACATGAGTTGTAGCCTCTGCTAGAGGACGCATAGGACCATAGTGGAATTCTCTACCGATATAACGGGCGGGATTATCAATAACTAGGAGCTTGTTGCCAAAATAGGAGACAATATCTATAGTTTTCATTACATTACTCCAAGCAACAAAAATGTGCTTTTGCATGAGTATAGAAATAAAAATTGGTGTTCCATAAGCCGGGTTCTGTCTAATACGGTCATCTATCTAGGTTTTCCATTACTGAAAAACTCTTGCAACCTACCCACAGGGAGTTGGGCGAACAGCCCCCCTGCTGCTTGGTCTTGCTCCTGACGAGGTTTACCATGCCAAATCTGTTACCAGATTTGCGGTGGGCTCTTAATCCACCATTTCACCCTTACCTATTGCTAGGCGGTATATTTTCTGTGGCACTTTCTCTAGCCTTACGGCTGCCGGCTGTTAGCCGGCGTCATGTTCTATGGAGCCCGGACTTTCCTCCGATCACCACCTCGGTAGCAACCGGCGACCGTTTGGAACACCAAAAAAATATTCTATTCTAAAAGATCATCAAATTCATCTGAATCAACAAAGTCAGCTAAGCCGGCTTCTTCAATCTCAGCATCATCAACCTGGTGGAGAACTTGCTCGATTCCTTCAACATCTTCCCAATACAATACACGACTACAATAGGGGCAGAATTTGAAATCTTCGCCAATGCGCACTTCATTCACAAATTGAAAGGGTAAGGTCATGTGACATCCTTGACAGACCAATCCATGAACAGGAACAATACCAATTCCTGATTTATTTTTTATGATTCTTTCAAATTTAAACAATATCGAATCATCGATTCCAGGAATAAGAGCTTTCTCTTTTTTCTCGAGCGCATCAATTTCAGCTTGCTTTTCCTTAAGAAGTGCATCTTTTTTTGCACTCTCAGTTTTGACTTCTTCCTCTTGGATCTCCATTAACTGTTCATGCTCTTCTAATTGTTCTTGCAATTCTGAAAAGTACTTCTCTTTGGCGAGCAAACTTTTACGCAAGGATTGTTCCCGCAAAGAGGCATCTTTTATCTCTTTTTCCAAAGCTTCAAATTCTCTTTGCGTCGAGATAAGTTCCATTTGTCGTTCTGAATGTTCTCGGGCATTTTCAGCTTCATCCAAAGAGAATCTCAGAGATTTTATATCCTCAACAGTCTTATCCAGTCGTTCATGCTTCTCGATATAGGATTTCTTCCCTATATTGAGTAACTCTTCTTTTGTTTCGAGGGTCAAAGGTATCTCTTTGACTTCTTCAAGCACTGCAAATTTCTTGGCTAAAACACCTTGAAGATCGCGAAGTTTATCAAACACTTCTTGCATATATTACTCCTGCCTTAATGGTACTAAATAAAATCTTTAAGCCTTCGACTCCGTTTTGGATGCCGCAGGCGTCGTAACGCTTTAGCTTCGATCTGTCGAATACGTTCGCGTGTTACTTCAAAATACAATCCTACCTCTTCTAATGTCAATGAGTATCCATCCTCTAATCCGAATCTCATCTTAAGAACTTCCTGTTCGCGAGGTGGAAGTGTTTCCAGAACTTCCTGTAGCTGCTCCTGAAGCAACGTAAATGCTGTTTGCGTAGCCGGATTCTCTACATCCTTGTCTTCTATAAAATCGCTCAGTAGCGAGTCTTCTTCTTCCCCAACGGGGGTTTCTAATGAAATAGGCTCACGGGCAACATTTTTGACAGCCTTTACCTTAATAGGAGTCCAACCAAGTTTCTCGGCAATCTCTTCATCAGTAGGTTCGCGGCCGTAGGTTTGCATCAGCATTCTAGATTCACGAACTACTTTATTAATCTGTTCTATCATATGCACAGGAACACGAATAGTGCGAGCTTGATCACTAATAGAACGAGTTATTGCCTGACGGATCCACCACGTTGCATAGGTAGAGAACTTGTAACCCTTACGGTATTCAAACTTCTCAACAGCCTTTATAAGGCCAATATTTCCTTCCTGAACTAAATCAAAGAAATGTAGCCCTCGATTTGTATATTTCTTAGCTATGCTAACAACAAGACGTAAATTAGCCTGAATTAGACGATCTTTTGCACTCTTTAACATTTCTCGTCCACGCATAATCTCTTTGGCGTTAGCAATTATTTCTTCACAAGTTTCTTCAAATTCATATTCAATATTTTTGAGTTGCTTGTCGGTCAATTGGACATCACGAATGAGTTCTTTAATTTTATCAGCATTCATGTTCAATCGTTTTTCAAGTGCTGCACGTTGTGTAGGTACTGCAAGACTACGACCCATTAGTCGTAATTCTCTAACACATCCCACTCCAAGCTGTGATTCAATAGAAGATTTTTTTCTTTGTAATTCAAAAATATCTCTTTCTGCCCTTAGATATCGATCAGTAAATGCTGTAATCTCTTCAGGCTGTAATTCAACCTTTGATAATTTTTTCAATAAGGTTGCGCGCTTTTTGCAAAAACTATCATCTTGCAAAATTTCTCCACCCGTGGCCACTGTTTTTTTCTTCAGTTCAATGTAGTTTTTAAGTGGATTGACAATATCTTTGAGGAATTCACGATACGATTGTACATACCGTTTTTGGTCATTCATCTTTTCTTTAAGCTCTTTAGGGGAAAACTCAAAATCTTCCTCATCAAAACGAGTATGAATAACTTCTACAATCTCATTGAAGCTGGAAATAAGTACGCCTGATTTCAAAACAACAGATTTGATAATCTCGCCCCCTTCCTCCATCCTCTTGGACAGTTCAACCTCTTGTTCGGCGTTTAGTAAATTTTCACGCCCTATTTCGCGTAAATATAATCGGATGGGGTCATCAACAGAAGAATCACTCTTATCGCCACCAAGTATACGAGAACGACGATTGCCACTCTCCCTTCCACTACTTGAATCACTATCGTCATCAAGATTCCTGATTGGATTACGCCGCTCGTATCCACTGACTTCGTCATCTGAACTTAAATCAGCTTTACTGTAGGCGGACTTAACACCTTCACCGTCATCTTCCTCTTCTTCATCATCTTCGTCATCATCATCTAAATCTTCGTCCTCATCATCTTCATCAATAATCTCATCATCGTGATCTTCAATAACTTTTTCCTCATCTAGATCATCTAGATGTCGCCTTGATGTAGAAATACCAGGTAAGTTAGATAATTCTCCATCAATCGTAGATTCATCGAGATCTGATTCTACCTCGGTCTCATCCAATTCTTCATCTATTGAAGGATCGTGAATTTCATTTTGCAATGTTTCTTCTTGATCGAGTGCATATTCTGATTTCTTCAGACGCTTTTCTTCGACGTTTTCTATCAAATCATTCTCCATATCTTCGTCACTTATTAGAATTCCATAATTTTTTTCTAATAATGTAAATACTTCTTCCAACATCTCTTCATCATCACCAATACCTGAGGGTAATATGGCATCAATTTCTTTTACAGTTAGTCGGCCTTCTCGTTTGCCCTTAGTTACGAGCTTCATGAAATAGTCTTGTTTTTCAATTTCAGACATGTTCTGGCTTCCTCATATTTGCGATCTCTTCATCCAATGATTTCTTCTCCAACAATAAATGTGATAATTCAACCGAAACAGATCCATCTCGATCAGCAAGACGAATTAAATTCTCGACACTTTTTCTAACTTTTTCTAGCCGTCGTAACGTAATACGTCTAATAGATTCTTCAAGAACCTGTTCAGGTTGCGCGGTAAATTCGTCAGTTTGAAAGCTTAAAGCTACAATTTGACGCAGATGCTCATTTTTAATCTTTTGTAAAATATATTCATCCGAGGTCCCCACCTCTTCTCTTGAGGCATCCTCTAAAATTGTATACAACTCAATTGCATACTCATCCACTAAGGCATCTATGGGTAACCTATTGCGAACAGAAGAAAACAACGCACGGTTGTTCATAACCGTTAACATTGCATAGAGATCTGTGGATTGTTTCCATCCCTTTAAAATGGGCTTGGACTCTGTTTCACGCGGTACTTTTTCCTCCCTGTTTCGCGTAGACTTATCAAATGAGCGATTTACATAGTCGTGCATAAGCGTAGCTTCATCCAACTGTAAATATCCAGCGAGATCACGAAGATAGCTTTGCCGCACAATCTCTGATTCGACTGCGTCCAAATAGGGTTTCATTTCATTAAAAATCTGCAACTTCCCAGTTGCCTTCTTACTATCATACATGTTTATTGCTGAATGCACAAGATAATCAAATGCGCTTTTACTGGTCTGGCATGCTTTTGACAACGCTTGCGACCCTTTTTTCTCTAATAATTCGGCTGGGTCATTGGCTTCGTCGAACAGAATTACCTGTGCTTCAAACCCTAATGATTCAACCGTGACCAAAGCTTTTTTTGTTGCATTCAAACCGGCAACGTCTCCATCAAACAAAAATAACACTTTTTCTGCGTATCGTCTAATCAATTTGCCTTGATCGAGTGTAAATGCGGTGCCAAGGGGAGCCATAGCCGTCTTTAAGCCGGCTTGATGGAGTGCCATTACATCAAAATACCCTTCACACATAATAGATTGGTTTTGCTTCTTCACCTCAGAAAGGCTCTCATAGAGGCCATACACTATTTCTCTTTTACGGTACAGCACTGTTTCGGGAGTATTGATATATTTTGCTTGGGAAGTGCCTGAAAGATCTCGACCACCAAAAGCTACTACCCTCCCTTGCCAGTCGCGAATAGGAAACATTAAACGATTTCTAAAAAGGGGATATTGGGGATTATTTCGGGCAAACAGACCTGACTTAGCCAGGATTTCTGGACTGTATTGTTTTTCACGCAAGAACGAGAATAACCAATCAGGATCATCAGGTGCAAACCCTAGTAGAAAAGTTTCAGTGCAAGACGTATTAAATCCACGCTTGACGAGGTAGGAGCGCGCATGTTCGGCTGCGACCGAATTAGATAGAATATAATTAAAACTGGAAGCAAGCTTATTGTACAAATCGCGTAACGTTTCAACTTCAGTGCGCTTTCTCCGCTCATCTTCGTTTTCTTCCTCAATTTGGATACCAGCTTCTTGTGCTAAATAACGGACTGACTCTGGAAAATTTAGATGCTCCATTTCCATGATGAAATCAAACAGAGAACCACTTTTTCCACATCCAAAACAATGGAAGAACCCTTTTTCTGGGAGTACTGAGAATGAGGGAGTCTTTTCATCATGAAAAGGACAAAGGCCCCAATAACGATCCCCTTTCCTTTGGAGAGTGAGGTAGCGTGAGACTACGTCAGAAATAGAGATGCGAGCTTTGATTTCTTCAATAACTGATTCTGATATTTTCGCCATACACTCCCAATTTGTACTGCTATGAAGGCAGGCACGAACATCTGTTTATTGTACTACTTCTTCCCAAACGGCAGGTTCTACCCCTAAACGTCTTTTTAAAGCAAGTTCTATTTCAGCCTTTGGATGAATTTCTCCTTTGTCGATGCCTGGACACCACTGTTTTTCATTTTCCCAAGCCTCTTGACTGCTTAAAATGGGAGCCCAAAACGGATACGTGGCACATTGCAACGGACGAGCAGCATACACACTACACCCTTTTGCTTCTAGAAAAATACAATCATGGTTCGCTTTTTCCAAAAGGCTTATATAAGAGATACTACCCATTGGTACTTTTCGGCAATAGCTTGAGACGACTTCTTGCATGGAAAGGGCCAGAAATGAGGCAAGTCTTTTTAGATCGGATAAGGAAACAAAAACAAACCCGGGTTCTACACCACAACAATAATGGCACCCAGGCTGGCAGGTGAAGCGAAGGCCTTTCTCATAAAAACAATTCATCACCACTCCAAAACAAATAAGTCTTCCCCAAAGGAGAAGACTCATTGAATGGGGAGAGAAGGATTTGAACCTTCGAAGGCTGAGCCAACAGATTTACAGTCTGCTCCCTTTGACCACTCGGGAACCTCCCCGTGACATTTGACTCGCTCACCATACAGAAAACAAGTTTTTTAGTCAATAGCCACCTGTCAGATTCGAACTGACGACCCCGAGATTACAAGTCACGTGCTCTGGCCAGCTGAGCTAAGGTGGCAATACCGCTGCTAGGATACGGAAAATTTGACCGTCATGTCAAGTCAAAAACCCCAACTTTTTAACAGGGATTGGATTTCATTGTAATTCCTTTGATCAGCTCGGCTATGAAATGGCCATACGTCATATTTAGCGACTGCATAGGCTAACAACATTTGGGCTTCTTGGCGATCACTCATCTTATCTAAGGCAACTGATGAATAGAATGGAACCGCTTTAGCACCGTTAGCACCCTCATAATACGAATGTTTATCTAATTCACCTTTGTTAGCTTTGTTCCAGTCTTTTTGCAAAGAATTGATTTTGCTACTTCGCTTTGAGGCACTCAAATCGCGTTTCCAAAGCATCGTAGCCAACGCCTTGAAATGCCCTGGATACAGTGCATGTTGCGGGATGGTATCGATTGCTTTGCGTGCATAAGAGATTGCAGTATCGAGATTGCCAAAAGAGATGGGCCAACCAGGTAGTTGAAAATATAATTGTCCTAATACATACCAACTAATAGAATCATCAAGAATCCCTAAATTATCAATAACATAGGCAAAGTCTTCTCGCATGGGTTTAGCTTTTGAAAGAGCATTTAAGGGACCTTTTGTTTCTCCCCATCGCCCTATACTAGAGGCTCTATAGACATATGCTGACGCTAATGGTTTGTAATCTATCGCATCATTGGCATATTTTTCAGCTTCCTCATATGTCGCGAATAAGAGGGCATCAGAAGCACCTTCCTCTTTTAATTCATCACCGATGGCCAACGTTACCCGAGAAAGTCGCCACAATAGCTCAGCTTTTTCCTGAGGATCATTTGTTTTGGTTAATTCTCCATGTATGAAACTTTTCGCTTCTTCAAGTCGATCAGTCCAATATAAATCATCTGCTTGTTTAAGGTTCACATTGCTAGCAAACAATACCGCTACACTAAACAAAATAGTAATCAGAGTAAGGAAAGCTTTTTTACCCATAAGTGACTCCTTTACTTCAATAGGTTTATCATACATATCTACTAATATATGTCAAGAATCGGAAAAGGAAAGGTCTGGACGCAATTGGGCGGCTCCTTGTAAATAGACATGCTTTGGACTTTTATCTTGATCACCATAGTAATGAAGCATGAGACGAATTGTCCGTGGCAACATGCCCGAAATAGTCGGTTCTTGCATACAAAAAAGGGGGACGGTAAAAGAGGTATTTTGGCTACGTAGGGCACTAGCCGGATTGAGACTCTGGAGGTCTACAGTTACCGTAAATAACAGAGAAACCATATCTTCTTCATCTAAATTATTAGCTTCACAAATTGTGTTAAAGAGCTTTTGAACACCTTCAAGAATATCTTCTCGTCGATCGTGTTGGACTTGTATCGCCCCGCGTACGGCCCATAATTTTAGTTTCATAACACCCCCCCTCCTTTAGAGAGATAACACTAGACCCGATTGCGTCACATCAGTAAAAATAATTACTAAAATAAGCGTTACACCAAAAAACAAACTTCGTAATAGCGTTTTAAATACCTCGCTCCAAGGGATAATCCTATCTACAATTGATAAGATTAAGGATAATATAAACATAACTAGAGAATAACCCAACCCTAATTCAGCTAGAAGATTGGAACTAGAGGCCACAAAATCGGCAAATTCAGGTTGTACATCCCACCAAAGTTGGGTAAAGAACAATGCTAAACTAAAAAGAGATAGTACGAGAATATAATTATGCACTCTTCCACAAAATGCCAATAATCGTCGCATTCGTAACATAAAATTAAGTATAACATAGAGCGCTCCCTCTGGGCAGTAGGATTCTTTTACTTCATTCTAGAATCCATTCTCTTTTTGCGTTATACTACAGCGTAATACTAGGATTATAGAGGGTAATGAGATGGAAAAAGCAATTAATCGGATGAAGGCACTCGGTATTAACACACCGAATATCCTCGTGCCTCGCCCTGGAACCGATCTAAAGAAATGGGCCGTCGTCGCATGTGACCAATACACGTCTGAACAAGAATATTGGCAGCGAGTAGAAGAGTATGTGGGAGATGCTCCTTCGACATTGCATCTTGTTTATCCGGAGGTCTATCTGGAAGAAAAATATCCAGAAAAACGGATTGAAAACATCAATACAACCATGAAAACTTATCTTCATAACCAATTATTTGAAGAATATTTTAATAGCTTTTTCTTACTTCACCGCAATACCGGGCAGGGCCCAGGTCGGTGGGGTCTTATAGTGGCCCTCGACTTAGAATTTTATGATTATAATCCAGATTCTAAGACTCCCATACGTGCCACAGAAGGGACAATTCTAAGCCGTATTCCCCCAAGAAAGCTCATTCGCAAAGAGGCCCAATTGGAATTACCCCATATTTTAGTTCTTATTAATGATGAAGAACGCTCTATAATTGAACCATTAGTCGAAAAATTAGATGATTTTGAACAAATATATGACACGGAGTTGATGGAAAATGGCGGTCACATCCGAGCTTTTCGTATAATCGGCAAAACACTGTTAGAAGAACTAGCTACAGCATTTGAGACATTACAGAAATCTTTAAACCCTCAAAACCCGCTCATGTTTGCTATGGGTGATGGCAATCACTCCCTAGCCACTGCGAAATCGTGCTGGGAAGACCTCAAGAAGACATTGCCCAAAGAAGCGCAAGCCAACCATCCTAGTCGCTATGCCATGGTGGAATTAGAAAACATATTTGATCCTGGTCTAGTTTTTACCCCAATTCATCGAGTTCTATTTAACTGCGACCGTACCACATTCCTCAATGAATTGGCCCAACATTGTAATACCTATCAAATTGAAGAAACAGACTCAATTTCATCAATAATTACTGCCATCGAAAATCAATCTGGTTTACAACGTTTTGGCTATGTCGACAGCGATGGCCTTAAAATAATCTCAATGACCAACCCAAAATCCTCTATCCCCGCCGGAACCTTGCAATCTGTTATTGATAACCTAATAGATCAAAAACGTGGCATTCAAGTTGATTATATCCATGGCTCTTCCGTAACCAAAGCTTTAGGGTTAAAAGAGGGAAACATTGGTCTTTTCTTACCAGCTATTGATAAGAAGACCTTTTTCTCCACTATTATAACTGATGGTGCCTTACCAAGAAAAACGTTTTCCATGGGAGAAGCCCATGAAAAACGTTTCTATATGGAAGCGAGGAAAATTACCTACTAGAAGC
>JAQVOO010000013.1:0-8424 GCA_028702575.1 Sphaerochaetaceae bacterium | reverse complement strand
CCATTGTTAATAACACCCATAACTAAGCCACCGGTAATAGCACCAATTGTAGTTCCAATTCCTCCCGAAGCCGCGGCACCACCAATAAAACAGGAGGCAATAGCGTCAAGTTCAAACTGGTTCCCGGCTTGAGGCAAGGCTGAGTTCATATAGGCAGTAAATACTACCCCTGACAAACCACACAAGACACCCATAATTACGTGGACTATAAAGACAACTTGTTCTGAGTTAATACCAGAGAGCTTGGCTGATTTAGCATTGCCGCCAACTGCGTAGATATAACGCCCTATAACAGTGTTATTGGTAATAAATATAAAAATAGTTGTAACTATGAATAAGACAAGACCAACGGTAGGAATTCCCCGATAAGCTGCAAACCGAGTAAATACAAAGATTATCAAAGCTGCGAGAGCAATAATTTTATAGATAGAAAATCTAAAAGCTAACACGGTAAACCCATTTTTAATCTTACGATTACGTTGTCTAAAGGTAAACCAAATTAATAATAAAATTGCAATAAGCATAACGAGTAAAGCTAACCCATCATAAGAACCAATTTTGAACCCTTTAATATTTAAAGAACCCGAAGCTATTTTTTTAAACCCATCATCGATTAAAGAAATTGGAGTCACATTAGTAATAATGTAGGTTAATCCCCTGAATAAAAGCATCCCAGCTAAGGTTGTGATAAAAGCAGGAATACGCATAAAGGCAATCCAGAAAGCTTGAAAACATCCGATAAGACCACCAATGATTAAGGATAAGATTAAGGTTGGAATTAACCCCATACCAGTGTTGTAAAGCATGGCACTAATAGCGCCCGAAAAGGCAACAACAGACCCTACCGAAAGGTCAATATTTCCAATAATAATGACTAAAACCATCCCTACAGCTAATATTAAAATATAACTATTTTGGATAAAAATATTCGTAATATTTCTAGGAGTAAGATTCACTCCTTTAGTTAGGACAGCGAAAACAATAAGAATAAGCCCGAGCATGATAAACATGGATAGCTTGCGCATGTTCTGCTTGACCAAACCTAAGAAAGAAATTTGCTCTATCTGCGCTCCGTTTGCCATGGTTCCCTCCTAATCGACCAACGCCATATGCATGATACCTTCCTGAGTAGCTTCATCGCGGTCCAATACCCCTTTGATCTTCCCTTCGTTCATCACATATATTCTATCTGACATACTAATAGCTTCTGCTAATTCTGATGATACAACTATAACACTCTTCCCCTCTTTGACCATATTATTGAGAATACTATAGATTTCAAACTTTGCACCAACATCTATACCACGAGTAGGTTCATCCACTATAAAAATATCGGGATCAGCCAATAAACTACGACTTAACACAACCTTTTGCTGGTTTCCTCCAGAAAGGTTGAGCACCAGTTGCTCCAGAGATGGAGTTCTGATCTGCAATGCCTCTTTATATTCCTCGGCTTTCCTGCGGATCAAATCTTTATTTATAATCCCTCTTTTTGATAATTTTGGTAAACTTGAGTTTGAAATATTGGTTTTCACATCCTGGATCAAAATAAGTCCTAACGATTTACGATCCTCAGAGACATACCCAACACCTTTTTCAATAGCATCTTTGGGATTTCTAAAGGATACTTTCTCGCCATTGAGCAAAATTTCTCCACTGGCCCCGTACCCATAAGATTGCCCAAAAATACTCATCATCAATTCAGTCCGGCCTGCTCCCATAGGGCCACAAAATCCCACAATTTCACCCTTTTTTAGATGAAATGAAGCATTATCAACAATTTTCATATTGTGGTAATCGGGGTGATAAACTGTCCAGTTTTTTACCTCAAATACAATATCGCCAATATTAGGTTCTTTTTTGGGAAAAAGATTCTTCAATTCACGGCCAACCATATCTTTTATGATTTGTTGGCGCGAAACTTTCTTTTCGGTAACATCGTATGAAACTACAGACAATCCATCACGCAGGATAGTAATGGAGTCTGCGACTGCTAAGACTTCATCGAGCTTGTGTGAAATCATAATGCAGGTAATCCCTTCATTCCTAAATTCACGCAATAAATCGAGAAGTTTTTGACTTTCATCATCATTTAACGAAGAGGTCGGTTCATCAAAAATAATGAGTTGGGCATCGCGGGAAATTGCCCGGGCAATCTCAACCAGTTGCTGTTTACCAACGCTCATTTTGCTGACAATAGTATGGGGAACCTCATCCAACCCTACCCTTTTTAACAAGGGGTAAGAATCCCTGAGGCAAGCCTCCCAGTCAATGATGCCAAACTTGGTTTTCATATGACCTAAAAACAAATTCTCATAGATGGAGAGGTATGGGCTAAGAGTTAACTCTTGATGAATAATTGATAACCCATCATTTTCACTATCGCGCGTACTCTTATAATTAGTCTCTTTGCCCTTGAATATAACTTGTCCTTCATAATCACCTTTAGGGAAAACGCCACTAACAACATTCATCAGTGTTGATTTACCGGCACCGTTTTCCCCAACCAGACAATGAATTTCACCTTTACGGACTTTAAAATCGACATTATCAAGAGCTCGAACTCCAGGAAAATCTTTGGTTAAATTTTTTACTTCGAGAATGTATTGATCACTCATGTAACTCCACCTGATGATAGAACCATCCGGCAGAGATTAATTCTGCCGGAGGGTTGTAAACAACGAGAATTAAATTCCCTTAGCGAATCTGATCTGCTTTATAATAACCACTGTCAATCATAACTTCAACATAGTTGTCTTTAGTTACATTAACAGGCTCTAACAAATAAGATTTAATGAACTTTTTACCAGTATTATAGGTAGTAGTATCAAGTCTTGCTCCAGGAATATTGGGAGTTTCACCCTTGAGGATAGCATCAGCTAATTTAATAGCAGCTTTAGCTAAATCTCGGGTATCTTTGAAGACTGTCATAGCTTGCTTACCATCTTTAATAAACTGAATTGAAGCTAATTCGCCATCTTGACCAGTAACAACAGGAAGGTTGTTAATGTACTTGGCATCTGTTAACAGAGCTTCAATAATCGCACGAGCTAAGGTGTCATTAGGAGCTAACACAGCATCAAGTTTGTAATTCTTGGCATCACCATTAAGCAGGTTTTCCATTCTCTGTTTTGCTAGATCTGCTCTCCAGTTTTCAGTTGCAATTCTATTAAAGTTAGAAGTGTCTTTTGAAGCAAGTGGGGCAGGTCCGACAATTTTCAACACACCCTTTTCAATAAATGGAAGCAATTCACTCATGGCACCATCAAAGAAATAAAAGGCGTTGTTATCTGTCGCAGAACCGGCAAATAACGTAATATACTTTGGCTTAGAAGCTTTAGCGTTAGCTAAATCAAGAAGTTCAACAATTGCTTTACCTTGGAATTGTCCAACTTTGAAGTTATCAAAAGTAATGTAGTAATCATATTGATCAGAACCCATAATGAGGCGGTCATAAGCAATTACTTGGTTCTTCCGCATTCTTGGTGGTCAAGTAGGTAATTTTAATATTTTTCAAATATCATAGAATAGAAAAGGCAGTCTCTGCTATGTTTGTTGTACCACCAATAAACAAGGAGACTGCCATGCAACCTATAGAGCTGCAAGAACAAAATATCAGTATTCATTTGCCCTGTAAACCCTTCCTACTGAGTTCTCAAAAAGTAAGGGGCAAGGATATTCATCTCTATTTTACCAGCACAGAGAAGCTTGTCTGCCCCGAATGTGGAACTGTAGCAGGCACCCATGCCTATCATTCTGGCAAGAAGCCCTTGAGAGCAGAAGCCATCCCTCCCTACAAGAGAACCTACTGGCATGTCGCCAAGCGAAAGGGACTGTGTCCTTCCTGTGAGCTGATGTTTACAGAAAAGGTACCCTTCCAGTTCAAGACAAGGCATGTGACCATCGACCTTGCCAGAAAGATATGTGACATGATGGATGCCCCCAATGCCAACATACGCACTACAGCCAGAATCCTGGGCCTCAGTGAGGACCTGGTGCGCAGGGTGCACAAGGAGTACCTGCTTGAAGTGGAGGCCATCATCCCCGAGCCTGAGGAGGTGAAGGCCATAGCCGTTGATGAGTTTTCCATCCTCAAGGGCCACCAGTACGCATCGCTTGTGCTGGACATCTCCAACAAACAGCCGATTTTCCTTTGCAAGGGAAGGACTACCGAGGACTTCAAGCCTTTCTTCTCCTTGTACAGCAAAGGCTTCTATAAGGGGCTCCAATGCGTTTCCATGGATCAGAACCATACCTATGCCACCTTCTTCAAGAAGGAGCTTCCCCATGTGGATATCGTTTCAGACCGCTACCACATGATGGCGAACTTCCTCAAGGATGTCATGGACAAAGTGCGCCTGAAGATAGCCAAAAAGCTGAGAAGTGAAGGCAATGAAGAGGGCTACAGGATGTTCAAGCATGCAAACTACCTGCTGTTCACCCCAAGGATGAAGGATGCCTCACAGGCTAAGACCCTCTCGGAGTTTAATGGCCAGCTTCAGCTTGAACGTCTGATTGAGATGAATGCGGAAATAAGCAAAGTCTCGCTACTATACCACCAGCTACGAGCATTGTATGAGATACGGGGCGAGATGGTAATGCGCGAAGAATGGGAGAAATGGCTCTGCATGTGTGAACACTCTGGCATAGCCGAGCTAGTGAAGTTTGCATCAAAGAAGAGAAAATACACAGAACAGGTAATCATGCATGCCAAGTATCCTGTCACATCAGGAATCATCGAGGGCTGTATGAATACGATAAAGGTGCTAAAGAGGACGGCCTGGGGTTTTAGGGATTTCGAGTACTTCTTCCTAAGAATCAAGTATACTTTCCTTCCTTATGCCCTCAAAGAAAAGGTCAAGGATAAGCTCTTTAGGAACTGTTCTGAATATCTTTTACCCCCTATTGACCACCAGAAATGCGGATGAGCCAATTACTTCAACACCATCTCGGCTAGCATCAGCAACAGCAGAAACAACTCCTTCATTGATAGAACCGATAATCAAGAGATCCGCACCTCTTGTAATCGCGTCTGAAATTTGGGCATTCTGTTTAGTCTGGTCAGCATCTCCGTAGGTAACTTCAGCATCGTAACCTAAGGCTATTGCTGCTGTCTTCAGAGCTTCTCCATCTCTTTGCCATCTTTCGACGTGAGTTTCTGGCATTGCGAGACCAATGAACTGTTTTTTGGTTTCTTGCACACCCTGTGCAAAAACCATTGTCATGGTTAGCAATACGATAAGCGATAAAACAACAATTTTTTTCATGCTTTTCTCCTTTTTGAAAAGTAATCAACCGTCATACGTACGGTAGGTAAAGTATTTATCTTTAATTAATCCAATACCTTATAATTAATGATAGGACTAACTTGAGGACAACGCAATATAAAAAATATTAATTCCATATCTAAAATTGACTTTTTACGAATAAAGGCTGAGGTATTTATTGGCTTAAAGAGCTGATTTATACCAAACCCTAAGAAAGCAATGAATTTACGTTCAAAACACCCTGCCTTAGGAGACGATAAGGGGTGGTGGTAATGTCTATAATGGTAGAAGGAGTGGTACCTTGTTGAGTGTTTCCTTGCACAAATAGGGGGATAATTTCACAAAATCGATCATACATCGCCTCAAAAGAGGTCAAAGGACTTTCTCCAGCCACATTGACACTACTACTATATATCGGTTTCGCTATCTGTTCTAAAATAGTTTGCAGAAAAGCATCAGCTGGCACCCTAATCGCAGTTGTCGTTTCCAGTGCGTTTTTTACAATAACGGTTAACGGCCCTGGCCATGCTTGTAAAATTCTTTCATCAATCGGCTCTCGAGCAATAGTTTTAGCCATCTCTAAAGTAACCAGTTGTATAAAAGGTTTCGTCTCTTCGCGCCCTTTTATTTTTTTTAAATCTTGCTCGGTTTCAGGGGCGATCCCAACAATCCCGTAAATGGTATCACAGGGCATAATAACCAATTTATTGGCTAACAAATGGGTAACAACATGATCTATGCTCTCTACTTCAGATTGAGAAATGATGAGGCTCATACCTTACTCCTGGAAAAAACTACTTGTATTATGGCGCCTTGTGTGCCATATCTTGCGTATTATAACGATTAGCAGGGCAGTTAGAACACCACTGAGCCCGCTTATAAAAGTAGAAATTCCTTGAAAATCAATTGAGGAAGATTTTTGCCGAGCAGGAATGTGTTCAGATTGTCTTTCGATTGGGTCTCCATCGGTATCCAGAAAATAATAAACCACTTGGCCCGGTTGGGCATAGCCCATCGTTTTAGCACTATCTAACAATGAATCATCATCCCAAATATGTTCTAGGCGAGATTCATAATTTTGTAATTCCAAGGTAGCAATGTCTAACTCAAGCTGCTTTTGAGAAATTTGAGCTTTTAATACAGAATTAACGATAACACCTTGAACCCCAAAAACCCCTTCGACCAAGGCAAAAACTACAATAGTAACCCATAGAAACAAAATGATATAATTCCTTGTCATACTTCCACCAAACCGCTATAATACATAGCATACAGTTCATATATATTGTTGTAAAGCTAAACAACTAGCTAGAAACAAGGAGAGCTCAAAGAGCAATGCGTAAACAATCAGAAAAGAAGGCCGTAGTAAGCACTATAATTATATCAGCATTCTTTTCTTTATTGGTTCTTGGAGCCCTGTCATTTTTTATTATTTTTTATATTATCCCCAATCAAGTTATAGCACCTGAAGTTCTGTATTCTGTCCTCGTTCGCCTACTACCCATGCTTATAGGGTTAATTATGGTTATAATTGCTCTAATTATGTATCCTCCGCAAGTCCCCAAAGACACAGAGAGTGAGGACGAATTAGAACTTGATGCCTATACAGCTCCCTTATACAATTTACCACAAGAAGAAGAATCACTTGATTTAGGTCGCCCTCAACTCGCTGTCGAAGAAGTTGAGATGGTCTCGCCTCCAGCAGAACAAACAATACAACCGGTAGTATTACCAAAAATTACCCCATTCTTAGGGCGACAGGACTACACACCTTTCAGCCAAAGAAAAAAACCTGATATTTTCCAACCAGTTGATTACTCAAAAACAGTTGTTGAACCAACTATACTAGAACAAGAATTATCAGAAATTACCGAAGAGGATAGCTTTGATCCTCTAGAGCGACTCAAACGTCCCGTATTGTTTGCCGAGTACCCCTACCCCATAACTCCTGGGAGCGAAATCGCACAATTGCTTGAACCCATTGGAGAATCGACTATTGCAGCTGACGAAGAACTAGTTCTCCTCTCAGACACGTTCGATAATCGCTATGAAGCTGAACTTGCCAGTGCTCAGGAATTAGGCTATGAACTTACTATAGCTATTATTATCATACCAAGTTCTCCCGCCAAGGCCCAAGCAGTGAATGCAAGTGCTGTCCAAAACCTCTTCAACCAAATTGGGTTAGTCTCATTTTTCTATCTGACCGAAGAAAACACCGTTTCAGCAATTCTACCATTTCATGGCTTTGCTCAGAGCCGACGTTATTTTGCCTCTCTTCTAGAAAGCTTGCGCAAACACGATCCCTTGAGTGCCATTAAAATTGGATTTTCTACCCTTCAAGACCGCTCGATAGAGCCACAGGAATTGCTCCGTGAAGCAACCGTTGCGGCAGAACAAGCCGCTCAACGAAAAGGTTACTCAGTTATTGCTTACGATCCAGAACTAGAAGTTTAATCCTTTAACGGTAAGTCAAAAACCATCCTATCCCTGGCCAAAAATGTAGGGGGGAAAACTTCACGCGCCTCTTGCCGTAATATCTTTAATTCCCGATCGGTATAGCGTGGACTATAATGAATGAGTCCCATCGATTTAACTTGGGCATCTCGTGCAATATAGGCAGCTTGCCTTGCCGTCATATGTTTCTTTTCACGGGCGCTCTCTTCGAGAGCATCTTCAAACATCCCTTCACATAGCAACAAATCGGCATGAGCCACATGCTTGGCAATAGAAGGGGAATATAAGGTGTCAGTGACATAAGCAAAAGTCCTCCCTGCTCGGGGAGGTCCAAGGACCTCATGAGGAGCAATGCTACGTTTATCATCTAACTCAATAGTATTACCTTGTTGTAACTGCGACCAAAGAGGTCCACGCGGGATCCCTAATGCAAGAGCTTTGTCGGGGTAAAATAGTCCTGGACGTGGTTTTTCACGCAACGTATAGCCAAAACAAGGCTTTGTGTGATCTAATTTAAATGCCTCAATGGTATATTCAGGATGGTCGACTATAACACCACTCTCTACTGTTTTCACGATAATCTCGTAGTTGATATACATATCGAGTATTTTTCTATTTTGATTAATATACTCTTTTAAACGGGGAGGGCCGTAGATGGTTAAGGGTTCTTCACGGTCTACTTGGGCACTTAACATAAGCATGC
>JAQVOO010000109.1 GCA_028702575.1 Sphaerochaetaceae bacterium | reverse complement strand
CCGTTGGTACTGCCCTTTCGAAGAAAATGCTTACCAAGGAAAATTTGCAACGTATTGAGCAATTGAATGCAATAGCCCAGCGCCGTGGTCAAAGTCTAGCTCAAATGGCCCTAGCTTGGGTTTTACGACGCAAAGAGGTAACTTCAGTATTGATTGGAGCAAGTTCTTCCCAGCAGATCATTGAGAATGTAGGTGCTTTGGCAAACTTAGCGTTCAATGCTGAGGAATTACAAGAAATCGACTCGTATGCACAAGATGGTAATATTAATCTCTGGGCACAATCGAGTAGTTAAATTGATTTAGTCAAAGTAAATTCAACTTTGCGATCGCTATAGTGCCCCCACTGAGATGGGGGCATGAGCATCGCAAGGCGCATCATTATCTCATCGATTAATTGCTCACGACCATGGGCATCGAGGCGCCCCTCTTTTTGGACAAGTTCAAACGGCTTACCTACAACAAGAGTAATTGGAGTTCGTTTTAAGCGTTTAATATTTTTTGAAAAATTCTCAAAACCTAACGTTGCAATAGGAATCATCGGAACCTGCTTTTTATAGGCAATGAAAGCGACACCCGCTTTCCCTTGTTGCAGATTACCATCCTTACTGCGAGTCCCTTCGGGAGCTATGGCTAAAATATTTCCTTTATCGAGTACCGCAAAACATTGTTCCATAGTTTGCCTGCCCATGTTTTCACGATCTACAGGGATCGAACCCCACAGATTCATGGCAAACCGGGTAAGACGGTAATCCCATAACTCTTTTTTAGCTAAGGCTACTAAAGAGCGCGGTTGCATAAAGACATATAAAAGTGGCCCTTCAAGGGTTGAGACATGGTTGGAGACTATAATAGCCGGTCCGTGCAAAGGCACCTCGGCTAAAGGCCGGGTATCCACTTTAAAAATTATGCGAAATACAAATCGCAACACTGCATTGGTAAAACGTTCAGAAATTTTCATGGCAATACTATAGCAGAGCTGAAGAACTGATGATAGATGCTCAAGATGATACTTGCTATATTTGATGCCCAGTAATATTGTGTATACCATAAGGAGGAGCATATGGCATCCGATGTGTATCAATTTTCAGCAATTAGAAATAATGGAGAAGAGTTTGATTTTTCGGCTCTTCAAGGTAGGCCTATGTTAATTGTTAATACAGCGAGTAAATGTGGGTTTACCCCCCAATATGCAGGATTGGAAGCTCTCTACAAAGAGTTCGGACCAAAAGGATTGGAAATTATAGCTTTTCCCTGTGATCAGTTTGCTCATCAGGAACCGGGAGATGATGCAGAAATTGCTCAATTTTGCCAAGTAAATTATGGGGTAACCTTCCCGATAATGTCAAAGATTAAAGTGAATGGGAAAGAAACTCATCCGCTCTACCTCTGGTTAAAAAAAGAGGCTTCTGGGAAACTTGGGAAAGCTATTAAATGGAATTTTACCAAATTTTTAGTCTCCAAGGATGGTACTACCGTACAAAGATTTGCCCCAGCAGTAGAACCAAAGGATTTGCGGGGGGCTATTGAGCAGGTATTGTAGTCTTTTTACCTATTTGTAACATCTTTTGAGGTATCGCCTACCTAGCAAGACAGAAAAAAGGTACGCAATAAGTTGGAATAGCTGGTATAAGATATACCCGTTCTTGAACACAATATGGTATGCTTGATAGAGCAATTGTAAATGAAGGAGTAATCAGCATGAGCAAGAATAAACGGTTTGTGGTAATTTGCTTAAGTATATTATTGGTGATGACGAGTCTCTTTGCGACGAGTACCGTCGCAGGTAATCTGAAATTAATTTTAAGTACTGCCCCTGAGGTGAAAACAGAAGTTGGCTATAATGTAAAAATACCCCTACTGCAAGGCAATGGTCCGCTCTTCAGTGGTAATAATTTGAAGGTGAAGGGGTTGCTTGGAGTCTCTCCGATTGCTGCTACTCTAGCAGTCGATGCTGTATTCACTCCTATGGCAGTGATGGAAATCTCAGTCGGTGGAGCGATAGGTACTGGTTGGGATTTTCCTTTAATGAAAATTGAAGGACTGAGAAAATGGGATGGTGTTGCTGCTAAATATGATACCGATACTATGGGCGGAGTCTACTACAAAGGAAGAGCTGGTGTAGCCCTTCAATTCGATACAGCGGCAATTTGGCCAGGTGATTGGACCAGCATTTTGCTCAGAACCTATCATGAAGTCAATTACCAAGGGTATTCTAATGCAGATACCGCAACTAGTGGTGGTTGGGAATATGAGACAGGTGGATTGCACCAAAACGGTATGAATTATAAGGGGGAATATGTCTTAGGTTATCATGTACCCTTTATGGTCGACACGGTGGCTCTTATGTTAGAGACCTATGCAGATAATATTGGCAATAGTTTGGAACTGCCGAAGATGGTTTTTGACCTAGGTCTTATAACGAACATCCAGTTTACCGATAGGTTAAATCTCACTGTTATTCCCCAGTTTACGACCAAGAAGACCGACCCAGATACCCGAGCGATGAGTCAGGTCAACTTTAAATTTAAACGAGTGGCAGCGATGTTAAATTATTCACTGTAGATATAGTAAAACTAACTGCACGTAACATGTAGTAATACTCTCTGAGTTGAAATTATGTATTATCTTACCTATAATAAGTTATTACGTTCACGATATCACTCAGAATATATATTATTATTACTGATATGGTAATTTTGCATCCATATTTGGAGGTTTTCATGCAAAACTTAGTTCCCGACTTTTCTTGGATAATACGCAATGGTAAAGCAAAGGATTGTGCTACGGCAAAAAAGATGTTTCCAGTCGAAGTGTCGCGCCTCGCACGCCGTTTTCACCGGCAAATTCCAGGGTATCAGATGAGCCCGTTAGTTGCTCTACCTAACTTAGCAGCTAAATTCGGAGTAGGTGGCATTTGGGTTAAAGATGAAGCCTCGCGATTAGAGTTGAATAGCTTCAAAGTACTCGGTGGTTCGTTTGCCCTTTATCGATTCATCCAAGATCGCTTGGGCATTGATGATAAGAAAATGACCTATAAATATTTAATATCGAAAGAGGTCAAAGAAAAGCTGGGTGATATTACGTTTGCGAGCGCAACTGATGGAAATCACGGTCGCGGAATTGCCTGGGCTGCCGAAAAATTAGGGCATAAGTGTGTTATATACGTCCATAGTGAAACGAGTATTCACCGGATTGATGCTATTCGCAGTTATGGTGCTATCGTGAAAATAATTGAAGGTAATTATGATGATGCGGTTAAGCAAATCATAATTGATGCCAAAAAGAATAACTGGGAAGTTATTAGCGATACTAGTTGGGAAGGCTATACACAGGTGCCAACCTGGATTATGCAAGGGTATATGACCATGATGACTGAAATTCAGGAACAATTCAGCGGACAGGGGATCGTAAAGCCAACCCATGTTTTTGTCCAAGCTGGAGTTGGTGCGTTAGCAGCTTCTGTGATTGGATTCTATTACAGTCTCTGCGGCAAAAAAGCTCCCAAGTGTATCGTCGTTGAGCCCGATAAAGCTCCATGTCTCTTTGAAAGTGCAAAACAAGATGATGGAAAACCACATAGTGTGGACGGTGCCCTCGATACCATTATGGCTGGTCTAGCCTGTGGAGAGCCCAGTGAGATTGCTTGGGAAGTTCTTAAAGATACTGCCGATGCCTTCCTCTCGGTCCCTGATTATGTTGCCGCCCGCGGTATGCGTGTCTATGCGACACCCCTGAAGGGAGATCCTTTTATTGTAAGTGGTGAAAGTGGTGCAGTTACTTTAGGCGCTTTACTGGCAGTTCTCAAAGAAAAAGGTGTCGATGAATTGAGAGATTTCTTAGAACTCGATGAAAATAGTCAGGTGCTCCTAATCAACAGTGAAGGAAATACTGATCCTATCCAATTTAGACAAATTATTTGGGAAGGAAGCAATCCGGTGCCTAAAGAGTATTGGTTCGAGCGCGAGTAACACATAATAAAAATAATTAAATTAATTGGGGGCGCTTGTACACAACATTCGTTCCCATATTTTTATTCTTTGAAAAAAACTGACTAATAGACTACATTGAACTAGATAAGGAGAGCAACCTATGCAATTTATTGATTTCCTTGGTTCGGCCATTGTGGTGGTAGTTGGAGTAGTGCTCGTAATCGTAGTGCGTGCATTGCTCAATAGATCAATTCGCAGTACGAGCGGCAAAAGTTTCCCTTATCATCGACAGCTCATTACTTTTGCCATCGCCTTGTTAGGGGTGTTTCTTGCGATTGGCTTATTACCTCTTGAGCATCAGGTAAAAACACAAATCCTCAGTGTCCTCGGGTTGTTACTCAGTGCCGTAATAGCCATTTCTTCGACAACTATTGTCAGTAATGCCATGGCGGGGATTATGTTGCGCCTCATGCAAGAATTTCGGGGAGGCGATTTTATTGAAGTAGAAAAAATGGTTGGAAGAGTAACGAATTTTGGTATTTTTCATACAGAAATTCAAACTATCACGCGCGATGTGGTGAGTTTACCTAATTTAATGTTGGTCCAAAAACCGGTAAAAGTGACCCGCCGAGGTGGAACTTTTATCCATTTGGCTGTTGCCATAGGGTATACCACTTCCCATGCCGTTGTTGAACAACACTTACGGCAGGCAGCGGAATCAATCGGCCTTAAAGATGTTTTCATATTTGTGGAGGAGTTGCTTGACCATGCCATTAAGTATCGTGTGTATGGACTCCTTGAGGAATCGGCAGAGCGCTTGAGTAAAACTAGTGATTTGCATAAAGCCGTTCTCGATACCCTCCATGCCAATACCATTGAAATAGCTTCACCCTCCATTATGGACCGGAGAGAATTTCCTAACAATCATCTCTATAGACCTAAAGAGAGAGCTGTGGAGGAGAAGAAGGAAGATGAAGTAGCAATTGAAGAGGTAGCGTTTGACAAGGCGGAAGAGGCGGAGTCGATTGAACAATTGCGCATTGTAGAAAAAAAATTGGTAGCATCTTTAGAAAAGCTAAGTAGTGCAGATCTCTCGAAGAAAATAGCTAAGCAACGCAAGAGCCAGATTGAAGAAAAAATAAAGGATGTGCAGAAGGAGATTGCTGAACGAGAAGCAGATCAAGCTGAGAAAAAAGAAGCTGGCGATTAACATATCTAGCTGTTGTTAGTTTTAAGAGAGTTCCTCTTCTGGTTTTGTATAATTGTCGACATATTCTTGGATGTGCTTATGTAAATCATTAGCAATATCGTGGACTTCAAGCGCTTTTTTAGCTAATTCAGGACTCATGAGGTAGGCAATATCTATTTCTAATCCCTCTGCAATACGTTTAAGGTTTTTAACTTTTGGGAACCGTTTATAAGTTTCAATGCCTCCAATATACCCAGTGGGCATATTGCATCTTCTTCCAAGCTCCTCTTGAGTAAGGCCACGAGCTTGTCGATATTTGCGGATATTATCTATTATTTCACGCTCATATTCATCACGTTTCATCTAGACTACTGTACCCTAGCTTTTGTATTTGGCTAACCACCTAAAAAGAGATAAAATTATACCCATATGGTTATATTTTGTTAACTTTATCCTCTTTCTCTCTCTTCATGGGCACTATTGGCCAATAGGGGAAAAGTGAAAATATAGCGTGCAGTAAGAACTTTTTATGGTAAAATATTACTTTTGAAGATGGTAATGAGAAAATTGTTTGTGAAAGAGGGGTCAATATGCAATATCGTTGTAATGGTTGCCATACAAGCTATTCTTTTGATAAAGGGCGTTATAAGTGTGATTGCGGCGGACTTTTGCAGATTGAGTATCCCAAAAAACCACTCGATTTTGCCTCCCTTGCCACTTGCCCAGAGCGCTCTTTATGGCGTTATGCTAAAGCTTTACCTCCAATTTCATGGGATATAATCCAAAAAATTACCATGGGAGAGGGAGGAACACCTCTCATTCGATTAGAGAAACACCTGTGGGGCAAGGCAGATTATTTCATGCCAACCCTCTCTTTTAAAGATCGGGGAGCGGTTGTTTTAGTCGCAGCAATGAGTAAACTAGGAGTAAAACACTGTATTATCGACAGTAGTGGCAATGCCGGGACTGCAATAGCGGCCTATAGTGCACGTGCAAATATTAGCTGTGAAGTATTTGTCCCCATTGAAACCAATGCTCAAAAAATAGCTCAAATTGAGGCATATCAGGCAACGATACATCGTATTGAGGGCGGACGGGAAGCTACCGCTCAAGCAGCTCTTGATCGGGTGGAACTTACCCATGCCTTTTATGCCAGTCATGTCTACAATCCTCTATTTTGGGAAGGGACGAAAACATATCTCTACGAAATATTTGAGCAGTGCGAAGGAAATTTACCACAAGTGCTCGTTGTTCCAGTTGGAAATGGAACCCTGTTGATGGGTCTAACAATTGCTTTAGAAGAATTAAAAAGTTGGGGTTTTATCACAAAATTTCCCTTAGTTGTCGCAGTGCAAGCTGCCAATTGTGACCCACTCGCAAAGGCATTTTCCCGAGGGTTACCCGAGGGCCCTCCCATCAATAACAAGCCTACTGTAGCCGATGGTATCGCTATTACGCACCCATTGCGGGAAACTCAAATATTAGAAGCGCTAAGGTTTTTAAGAGGAACGTTCATAACGGTAACTGAAGAACAAATTCTATTTGCCCAAAGAGCACTGGCTTTGCGTGGAGTCTTTGTAGAAAAAACGAGTGCAGTAAATTATGCCGGTTATTTGAACATGCTCGAGCAACGAAAAGAATTAAAGGATGTTGATACCGTTATCCCTTTATGTGGATCAGGGTTAAAAAGTTTTTAGTGAAATATTTTAT
>JAQVOO010000108.1 GCA_028702575.1 Sphaerochaetaceae bacterium | reverse complement strand
GGAGTAATCAATATAAGGTGATGGCCAGCTATGAATCGATAATGATGCTTTTTAGAGAGTTCTATTATTTTACAACTGTTGCTGGTGGTGCAGTTCTAATTTATATGGGAAAAGTGCCCGTCTACGATTTAGTCGCCTTTATCTTATACGTTGGTATTGTATTGCCTCCTATTGATCGACTAATTCATTTTACCGAGCAGTTACAACAAGGGATGGCTGCGTTTGAAAGGTTTGTAGAGGTTATGGATATTCAAAGTGATATCCAAGATCTTCCTGATGCTGTTCCTTTAAAGGTAAGCGAAGGGATTATTACTTTTGATCATGTCCGGTTCCGTTACGATTCTGACGGTGATGAGGTGCTTGGGGGGATTGATTTAACCATTGCTGGCGGGTGTACGGCAGCTTTAGTAGGTGAGTCGGGAGCTGGAAAGAGTACGTTGGCTTCATTAATTCCCCGTTTCTACGAACCGGTAGAGGGGCGAATTCTGATCGATGGGCAAGATATTGCTAAGGTGAAGAAAGCTTCTTTACGACAACAGATTGGTTTTGTGCAACAGAATGTATTCCTTTTTGATGGTAGTATCAGGGAAAATCTCCGTTATGGTAAAAGCGATGCCACCGATAACGAGATGTTAGAAGCTTTAGAGAATGCCAATTTAGGCACTTTTATCCGTTCTTTGCCGCATGGTCTGGATACAGAAGTTGGGGAGCGGGGTACGCGGCTCAGTGGTGGACAAAAACAAAGAATTTCCATTGCCCGCGTGTTTTTAAAAAATCCGAAGATCCTTATTTTTGATGAAGCGACCTCCTCGTTAGATACTGAATCAGAATATCAAATTCAGGATGCTTTTAATCGTTTGGCAGAGGGACGAACCGCAATTGTTATCGCCCACCGCTTGACGACAGTACGCGATGCCGACATCATTTATGTATTAGCCGATGGAGACATTGCTGAATCGGGAAAACATACTAACCTAGTCGCTGCTGGAGGTCAGTACGCGCGGCTATATCGGAACCAGGAGGTCGGGGTGTGAAGTATATACATTTGGTTTTAGCTGTACTCATTGTGGTGCCGGTTTTGATTATCTCTATGTTCGTAGCAGTGCTTCCGGCTGCTATTATGCGGTTGTTTAAGGCTGATAAAGCAGCTGATAGATGGATGCGTATCCACGGAACTTTGGTCAGCAAAACCATTGTCTGGTCCTTAAACACTAAATTGATTGTTGAAGGTGTGGAGAAAATCCCCCCTAAAGGGACCCCTATTTGCTTCGTCGGTAATCATCAAAGTATGATTGATATTCCAGCTGTAGTAGCTGGTTTACATATTTGGGCCGGTTTCATAACCAAAAAAGAATTAAAAAGAATTCCCATTTTAAGTGCTTGGATTAAATCTATCAATTGTGTCTATATTGACCGCAAAAGCCCTCGCTCTTCAGTTGAAGCTATCCTTAAGGGAGTTGATAATATTCGCAAAGGTATTCCTATGTTTGTTTTTCCTGAGGGAACACGAAGCAAGACTGGAGAATTAGGAGAATTCAAAACTGGTTCTCTTAAATTGGCAACGCGGGCAAAAGCCGTAATTGTTCCCATAACCATTGATGGGTCGCGCAAGTCAATTGAACAAAAGGTGGGAGCCAAACGAGTCATTGTTCACCTTAGTGTTGCCGATCCGATTCCTACCGCTGATTTAGATGAAAAGCAACTCAAAGAATTGCCAGATAGGGTTTACGGCGCTATTGAGCAACAATTTAAATCATTCGCGGCTATAACATGAAACATATGTTAGAGATCTCTACATTATCTTTTGCGTATCAAGGATACGGTGAAGGTGTCAGTAACCACCCCGTGTTACGAGATGTGACCCTCTCGGTAGCTGAAGGGGCCAAAGTCTTGGTTCTTGGTGTTCCCGACAGTGGTAAATCGACATTAGCTCGGATTCTTTGTGCATTAGTCCCCCGTTATTTAGCGGGTGAAGTGGCAGGTAGTATCCTCTTGAAGGGCACTGAAGTGCTACAGATGAACCCATGGGATCTTTTAGGTCGTTGCACGTTGGTTGCGCAAAATCCCCAAGAACAATTGTTAATGACCACGTGTGGTGATGAGGTTGCTTTTCCGCTCGAGTCGCTCGGTTTTGCTCATGAGAAGTTGATCTTAGAAGTAGATGCTGCGTTACAAAAATGGGGATTGTTACCCCTTAAAGAGGTGAATCCGCAAGAGTTATCGGGTGGTGAGCGCAAGCGCTTGCTCCTTGCTGTTACCGAAGCCATTGATGCCCCGCTTTGGATCATGGATGAACCTTTTGATGATCTTGATGAACAATGGCGTGACATCCTGTTGAAGAAGATTCAAAACCGAAACGGGACGGTAGTGGTGTTTGCCTCGCGCTATCTTGATGAGTTTCGGGGAACCTTTGATCAATATTGCCTATTAACAGAAGGTAATATTATAACTGATACTGAAGAAATCATCGTTGAACAGTTTGAGCAGGCTAGTGAGATTCAATTTCCGCTAGCCCCTAAAACACTAAAAACCATCTCTCATCGCCTCTCTTGTAACCAGCTTACTATAGTTCATCCTCGCCGGTCAGTTATTTCAAATGAACCTTTTACGCTCCATGTACCTGAATTCACTGTTGAAGCGGGCGAGATTGTGGCCTTAGTTGGACCAAATGGGTCAGGCAAGAGCACTCTTAGCCGAGTATTATGTGGTCTAGACCTTGCTTTGGAGGGTTCGGTTAGCTTGGATGGCAGTACTCTTTCTGCAAAGGCGCTACAGGCAACAGTCGGCTATCTTTTCCAAAATCCTGATTATGGTATATTTCTTCCTACGGTACGGGATGAATTGGGGTGGTCGCTACGTCGGATACCCCGCTTATCATCTAAACGGAAAAAAGAGATTGTCCAGTCGTGTGCTGATCTCTTTCACCTTCAGCTCGCTGACAATCCCACTATGATGGGATATGGTGCTCGTAAACAACTACAGGCTGCCGTTTATTATATTTTGGATCGTCCCTTTGTGATTATTGATGAACTAGATAGTGGTGTTACCTATGCAGCAGCCTTTGAAATTGTCTCGTTATTACGAAGTCGGGGAGCCGGTATTGTTATTATTACCCACGATCGTACATTTGCCCGTAACTTAGCTGAACGGCAATATAAGATTGTAGAGGGCAACGTAGAAGAAACTGAGGTTGGCGCATGACTACTAGCACCTATATTGCCGGGCGCGGATTTCTCTATTGGTTTGATGCACGGGCCAAGTTACTTACTGTAGTGTTACTTTGTGTGCTTGTTTTTCTACCGATGCGCCAGTTAGGTTTGTGGGTTTTAGTAGGTGTTGCGTTCCTTTGTGCATGGCGAGCGACAGATTTTAAGCAAGCCTTACAACCGTTAAGAACAATACTGTTTGTTTTAATCATTATGGTATTATTTACCCCATTGACCTACCGCGATGGGGAGTTTATCCTATTTATAGGACAATTCCCTTTTATAACCAGAGAGGCCTTAGTTCAAGTCAATACTTTGATAGCAAGGTTCTTAGGTATCACCTATGTGTGTTCACTCTATGTCTGGACAACACCCATGGCCGATATTAATCTGGCTTTTCGGTGGTATGGTCTCTCTTACCAGGCCGCCCTTGTGCTCACTTTAGCTTTTCGCTTTATTCCATTCATCGCTGATGCTTTTAGGATGATTCAAGATTCACATGCGTTACGCAATGCGGTCCGTATTGAAGGGGAAACAGGTAAACGACAGCGTTTACTCGATGTTGTTCCAACTGTTACCGCTGCATTGGTCTTTGCTTTGAAATCTATTCCCTACTTGGCGATGACTCTTGAGCATCGCGGCCTAGGTAGCAGTGTTAAGCGGACAAGCTACCGTAAGTTGCACGCTAAAGGTGGTATCTTTACCCATGTATTACTTTCGGTTATGATTGCGGCAGTTTTCTTCTTAGTGTTTATTACCATCTAAAGGAGGTCTTCTCATGAAAGAAATAAATCCAGCAAAAAAAACAGCCTTGCAAATAGCACTCATGGCGGTGCTCACAGCAGTGGTTGTGGTTTTTACCCTCATGTTTCGCGTTCCAACCCCTATTAAAGGTTATATTAGTTTGTGTGATGTAATTATTACCTTTTCGGCTTTTCTCTTTGGGCCTTGGATTGCGGCGATTGCTGGGGGCTTAGGCACAGGTATTGCTGATGTAATCGGTGGTTTTCCCCAGTGGGCGCCTTTCTCCTTTCTCATTCATGGTGCGCAAGGTATCATAATTGCCCTAATTGCACGTGCTGGTCTAAAAAAAGGTGTGCCGGGTGATGCTAAACTTTTTAAGATGATTTTAGGTGGTGTGTTGGGGATGTTAGTTATGACGGGCGGATATTACCTAGTAGGTGGTTTTCTCCATGGATTTAAACCTGCTTTAGTAGAAATTCCCTTAAATCTTTTACAATCTGGCGTTGGGGTTGTGCTTGGAATTATAGTTTCGCGTACGGTGTTGAAAGCCTATCCTCCGGTGCGATCACTCGCTTTATAAACAAAGGAAAATTAATGAAAGCAGAGCAACATGACACTATTTTAGTTCTTGATTTTGGCGGGCAGTACAGTCAGTTGATTGCGCGGCGTGTTCGAGAGCAACATGTGTACAGCCAAATAGTTCCCTACACTATAACGGCAAAAGAGATTAAGGCACTTGCCCCCAAGGGTCTTATTCTCTCGGGTGGTCCTTCTAGTGTGTCTGCCGCAGAATCACCCCGTCCTGATGCGCGTATTTTTGATCTAGGTATCCCTATTTTAGGTATTTGTTATGGGTTACAAATCATGGCAATTATGAAGGGAGGCGAGGTGGAAAGACCTCTGCAGAAAGAGTATGGTTTTGCCCATCTTACTACACTAAAAAAGGATTCTAGACTATTGCAAGGGATTGCTCCCCAAAGCAAGGTTTGGATGAGTCATGGGGATACGGTAACATCTTTACCGAGCTATTTTAGTCGGGTTGGAGCAACTGAGAATTGTCATTATGCTGTTGTTGAATACCCTGAAAAAAATTGGTACGGCACCCAATTTCATCCCGAAGTTGCCCATACAGTAGAGGGTAATACCATTATCGCTAATTTCGTGCTCGATATTTGTCAAGCGCAAGCTGATTGGAGTATGGAATCATTTATTGAACTACAAATAGCTGAAATCAGGCGGATCGTAGGTAAGAAACAAGTTTTGTGTGGTCTCTCTGGTGGAGTCGATTCTTCTGTAGTAGCGGCTTTGATTTATAAGGCCATAGGGGATCAGTTGGTCTGTGTCTTTGTCAATAATGGGTTGCTTCGCAAAGGTGAAGCTGATTTAGTGCTCGAGGTCTTTCGTGACAACTTTAATATTAGACTTCAATATGCTGATGCACAGCAGCAGTTTCTTTCACAATTAAAGGGCGTTAGTGACCCTGAAGAAAAACGCAAAATTATAGGGCGAGTCTTTATTGAAGTGTTTGAACAAGAGGCTCGTTCTGTGGGAAAGATTGACTTTCTTGCTCAGGGGACCCTCTATCCTGATGTAATAGAGAGTATGAGTCCCTCTGGAGGTCCTTCAGTGACGATTAAGAGTCATCATAATGTAGGAGGATTACCTGAGGATTTACGGTTTACGTTGTTAGAGCCTCTGCGTGAGTTATTCAAAGATGAGGTTCGGTTATTAGGAAAGGAGTTGGGGCTTCCTGATGAGATTGTCTTTCGGCATCCTTTCCCTGGTCCAGGCCTTGGTGTTAGGTGTGTGGGAGAAGTTACTGCTGAAAGACTTGACACTTTACGCGAAGTGGATGCTATTTTTATCGATGAGATTAGAAAAGCAGGATTGTATGGCGATATTTGGCAAGCGTTGGCTTGTTTGTTACCAGTTAAAAGTGTGGGAGTGCGGGGCGATGAGCGTATTTATGAAGAGGTCTGCTCGTTACGCGCGGTAACTAGTGAGGATGCCATGACTGCCGACTGGTTTCCTTTTCCTCCTGAAATCTTACAACGTACTTCCACGAGGATCTGCAACGAAGTAGGTGGCGTCAGTCGAGTCCTTTATGATATTACTAGCAAGCCACCAGGGACCATTGAGTGGGAGTAAGAAAGTACTAAGGTGTTATTTTGTAGAGCAAAAAAGGCCCTCTTGGAGAGAATCCAGAGGGCCTGATTAGAAATTTATAGATTAGAAAACTTACGAGAAAATGTTGGCGCTTTTACCCCAATCATAATCGATCTCTTTCAAAGCTTGACGAGTCGGCATTGGGTAGAAAAGGATGCTCTTGCCCTTGGCAATATAAAATCCTGTATCTACTATCTGATAACTGAATTTGGAGTCAAAGGAGCGATCTATAGTTTTTGTGATCTTACCCTCTTGATTCTTAACCATGTCAATACAGTCAAGCAGATGGTCGAGATCACGATCAAACATATTACCAATATTGCCGGTCTTTTCCTTCTCACTGTAGTCAATACGTTTTACATCGCTAAAAATAATTGCAGGAACGGTTATCTTTTTCTCTGTATCATTGATGATGTAATCAGCTAAATCTTTTGGTTTCAGGGAGCTAGCGATGAAGGGGTGGACAGGGCAGTGCTCTTTGTATAGTCCATAACCGTCCCAATTAGCCGAGTCGCAATACGGTTCTTGGGAAAGAGGGAGAGTACTACCGTCCTTGTTGACCAAATGAATATTCTTGTATTGAACAAGGGGTATGTGTTCTATTACACGGTAGATTGAGAGGTAAAGGGAATGTTTTTTCCTTTCATCTGCGTGAGGTACACAGTTTTTCTTTGCAAATTCCCAATCAAAATAGTCTCCAAAACCAGGCTCTATTTCTGCAAAT
>JAQVOO010000107.1:4656-6840 GCA_028702575.1 Sphaerochaetaceae bacterium | reverse complement strand
AAAACGAGTGCAGTAAATTATGCCGGTTATTTGAACATGCTCGAGCAACGAAAAGAATTAAAGGATGTTGATACCGTTATCCCTTTATGTGGATCAGGGTTAAAAAGTTTTTAGTGAAATATTTTATATATTGCTCAGGGTAAAAATATATGCAAGACTAGCGAGTATTATTTAGCGTAGGAGTCACCTTTGAGCAAGAAGTTACATACAAATACATATATAAATACAAAGTGGCTAATCTGGGCTCTTGTGCTTTTCTTATTTATTAGTATTGCTCTTAGTATTTGGATATTTGTAGAACCAGCTCAAAAGATTGATCCTTATGGGTCAGATTTACTTGAAGTAGGGCAAAGCGATTCCATAAAAATTCCCCTTTCAGAAGAAGAGCTCTCTTACCTAAAAGACCTAGGGCCGATTCGCTTTGCTGTTAATCCCGATTGGGAGCCCTTTGATATGATTGTCAACGGAATTCACAGTGGGATAGCTGCTGATCTCATTAATCTGATTTTTCAACGACTTGGGATTACCACAGAGTTGGTAATTACCAGTAACTGGCAAGAGAGCCTTGAAGTGGGGAAAGAAGGGAAGGTGCATTTTCTAGCCTTTTTGAACCGTTCTCTACAGAGAGAAGAATGGCTTCTATTTACTGAACCGTATTTTAATGATCCTACAGCCATAATCACCCGCGATGAGCACAACTATGTTACAAGCCTAGCTGAACTAGAGGGGAAAACTGTGGTATTACCGGACGGTTCGCGCTTTGAAGAACAACTGCGTAACGATTATCCAAACATACGTATTCTTTTAGTGCCTCGGGTGCTTGATGTTTTAAAGGCAGTTGAAAAACATGACGCTGATTTTGCGCTCCATTCATTAACTATGGCTGACTATACTATGCGTCGAGAAAATGTGTCTAATTTAAAGATTACGGGGTTAGTACCTCAGTATGAGAATAATTTCCGCATGGGAATCATTAAACAAGAACCAATGCTTCACTCTATTTTAAATAAAGGGATAGCCACAATAAGTGTCCTAGACATCCAGCGAATTAAGGACAAATATATCTCTGCTCCTTTAAAATCTTCTTTACATAAACGGTTAACCATAGGATTAGCCATAATGTTGACCATTCTTGTAGGTATTGGCCTTACATGGATTTATCTACTTCGAAAGATGAATCGTTATTTGAGTACACAAGAGACTGCTTTACGAAACTCTAGGGCTATGATGGCCTATATTGTTGAACATAATGCAAGTGCAATCGCAGTATTGGATGTGCAATTAAAATTTATTTATGTCAGCCAAAAATATGGTGAAGTATTCAACATCAGTAGCAACCTCATCGACCGACATCTTTACTCTGTCCATCAGCATGTGCCGGATTATCTAAAGGATGGATTTCGTGAAGCGCTAGCGGGATGTATGGCACAAGGTGCTGAAGATTCTTATACACGCTGGGATGGTATTTCAATCTGGATTCGATGGGAAACTCGTCCTTGGTTTTTAGCTGATAATACTATAGGTGGGTTAATTTTCTACATTGAAGATATTACCGATCGAAAAGATGCTGAGGCAGCTTTACAAGGGCGCGAGGAAAAATTTCGCCTTATTACTGAACATTCGAGTGATGTAATTTGGGTGCTCAACATGAATTCATTAAAATTTACCTATATTAGTCCAGCAGTTGAGCAATTACGTGGGTTCACAGTAGAAGAGGCTCTCCAACAAAGTTTAGAAGATTCCTTGACTCCTACATCCTTTCGAAAGGTGCAGCGGACTTTTAACGGGAAGTTGGAGGAGTTTTTAGAGAACCCTCAGTGGCCACAAACGCATTATATAGAATTGCAACAGCCTTGTAAGGATGGATCAATTATTTGGGTTGAGATTTCGGTGAAATACCGTCTTAATAAGAAAAAAGAGGTTGAGGCAGTGGGGGTAAGTCGTAACATTGAAGAACGCAAGAAAGCTGAAGAACGTATTCGCTATTTAAGTTACTATGATCAACTGACCGCTCTCTATAATCGACGCTATTATGAAGAACAATTACCAAAAATTGATAAAGTAGAGAACTATCCACTCACCTTGGTTATGGCCGATGTAAATCGGTTAAAATATGTCAATGATAACCTCGGACATCAAGCGGGCGATGAGTTACTTGCTACGGTAGCTGATAAGCTTCGTCAA
>JAQVOO010000107.1:0-4556 GCA_028702575.1 Sphaerochaetaceae bacterium | reverse complement strand
ATAACCATACAAAAGAGGAGATAAAAAGTATGAAAAAACTAAGTGTAATAACTTTAGCTTTGTTGCTGTTTGTTACTGGAGGCCTCTTTGCTGGCGGAGAAGC
This sequence comes from Sphaerochaetaceae bacterium, assembly GCA_028702575.1. Classification (GTDB taxonomy): domain Bacteria; phylum Spirochaetota; class Spirochaetia; order Sphaerochaetales; family Sphaerochaetaceae; genus JAQVOO01. Next base: position 4,453 of record JAQVOO010000107.1, on the reverse strand, counting down.
TGAAAGTGATGTACAGACAATCGTTTTTGGTGATGTTTCGTGGGATTCAGTCCAAGTACATAACAGGATTGTGGCCTTCATTATAGAAAACGGTTTAACAGGATATAAAGCAGAATTTATGCCAGGAGATACTCTTCCTATTCTCAACGGAGTCATGCAAGGTGACGTCGATGTAGATATGGAATCTTGGCACAATAACTTTCCCGAAGTCTACAAGAAAGGATTAGAATCAGGAAAGTTTGTTGATCTTGGGCAAAACATGCCCGATGCGCCACAAGGGTGGTATGTGCCACGCTATCTTGTTGAAGGACCTGGTGCCTTAGCTCCAGATTTGAAAAGTGTAGCTGACTTACCAAAATATGCACACCTGTTTCCCGATCCTGAAGAACCTTCTAAAGGACAGATTTTGGGTGGCGTAGCAGGATGGGCTCAGATGAGTCTTTCTCAAGAAATCTTTGATAAGAACAATCTTGCCGATACGTATAATCTAACCGTTATGGGAAGTGTGACACCTATTGCCGCAACGATGGTCAGTGCCTTTAAGAAGGGTGATCCTTGGGTAGGATATTACTGGGAACCGACTGCGATCCTAGGACGTTTGGATATGGTACGCCTCAAAGGGAGTGAATGGCCCCCGGCACTCGTCAATATATTGGTTCATACATCAATGCTCGAAAGAGCTCCTGATGTTGTGGAAATCTTAAAGGCTTATTCAACAACAGTTGAAGAAAATAATGAATTCTTGAAAATAATGGATGAAAATAAGTGGACAACTCAAGAGACTGCCATTTGGTTCTTAAAGAATAAAGAGGCTACGTGGACTTCTTGGGTTTCAGCTGATGTTGAAGCTAAAGTCAAGAAAGCTCTACAAGCACTATAATCAGAGGATTCACATGGCAGACGAAAATAATACACAAATAGTCATTAAAGACTTGTGGAAAGTGTACGGGAAAGATACTAAAAGGGTCTTTCAAGAAGACCTTCGCAACAAGAGTAAAGATGAAATTCAGAATGAAACTGGTTGTATTGTTGGAATGCGTGATATCAACTTAGAGATTAATAAAGGAGAGTTCTATATTCTTATGGGACTCTCCGGTAGTGGGAAATCGACCCTTATCAGAGCTCTAATTCGACTCGTTAAAACAACAAAAGGCTCAATCGTAATCAACGGTGAAGAAATCACCAAAATGAGTTCTGAACAGATGATACAATTCCGAAGAAAAACCTTTGGCATGGTCTTTCAAAGTTATGGGCTTCTTCCCCATATGACGGTACTTGAAAACGCTGCATATGGCCTAAAAATTCGTGGAATAGGGAAAGAAGCGCGGTATGAAAAGGCTCGGGAGGTGCTTGAAACCGTCGGGCTCAAGGGTTGGGAAGAATATTATCCCACAAGTTTGTCTGGTGGAATGCAACAGAGAGTAGGATTAGCTCGGGCGTTAGCCAACGAGCCTGAGATCCTGCTTATGGATGAACCCTTCAGTGGGCTTGACCCTCTCATCAGACGTCAAATGCAGGATGAGTTAGTAGAACTCCAATCAAAGTTACAAAAAACTATCATCTTCGTTACTCATGATTTGCATGAGGCTCTTAAGTTAGGGGATCGAATTGCTATTTTACGCAATGGCGAAGTTGTACAAGTAGGAACTCCAGAAGAGATCATCACGAACCCTGCAGATGAATATGTACAGGAATTTGTTCAAGATGCATCTCCGGCAAAAGTGTTGACGGCTAGTAGCATTATGAGTGATATCCCTGTTGTTACGTATGCCTGGGAAGGTCCTAAAACGGCTCTTACACTCATGCGCAAAGCAAAAAAACGGATGGGGTATGTGGTAGATAAGAAACGCAAATTTCTCGGGGTTATCACTGCCAAGGAGCTCAAGAGATTGTTAGAGGGCGAGGAGAAATATAAAACCATCCCATCAACTTCTATTGAGCTTGTTGCATCAGTCCACCCCGATACACTCATAGAAGATCTTTTTAATGTTGCCCCTCAAAATCCTTACCCGATTCCTGTGGTTGATGAGAATAATAGACTTCTTGGAAGAATATCGAGCGATACTATCTTCGACTCAATTTCTTCAAATGGAGGTAATAATGAATAAGTTCCCGGAAATGTTTACCTTGCCACTGGCAAAATATGTTGATAAAGCAATGGATTGGCTCTTAATAAATTTAGAAGGATTCTTTGATTTTATCGGATTAATCATCTTGAAAGTGGTAATGGCATTTGAGAGTGTATTTCTCTTTGTGCCCTGGTTTATCATCGTTTTACTTATTGGCATTGCTGGATGGAAACTAATTGGAAGCCTGAAGACTGGAATATTTTTCATGGTTCTCATGGTAGTGATTGGATTCTTTCAATACTGGGACTTGGCCATGCAAACGCTCGCCCTTGTTATCTCGTCAGTAGTCTTTGCTCTCCTTGTTGGTCTTCCGATGGGAATTGTTATGGCTCGGAGTAATAGGGCTGAGAAAATTATGAAACCACTATTAGATGGAATGCAGACTATGCCTTCGTTTGTCTATCTAATTCCAGCCTTGATGTTTTTTGGTATGGGAAAGGTGCCTGCAATGTTTGCAACCATTATTTATGCAGTCCCTCCGGTGATTCGACTCACAAATGTGGGGATCAGAGAAGTTGATGTAGAAGCATTGGAAGCAGCTAAAGCATTTGGAGCAACGCGAAAACAAATCCTATTTGACGTACAGTTGCCTTTGGCTAAACCCTCTATTATGGTTGGAATAAATCAAACAACAATGATGGCACTTTCAATGGTAGTTATTGGGTCGATGATCGGTGCAAAAGGCCTGGGGATGGAAGTTCTTCTCGCAATCGGAAGAATTGAAGTAGGTCGAGGTTTTGAAGCTGGAATCTCCATAGTCTTCTTAGCAATCATTATTGACCGCATCACACACTCTTTTAGTGTGAAGAAACCTAAAGCACAACAGAAAAATGATGTAACTCAATAGCCTATATTATGAGATTGTAAACACACCTCTGTTTTTGGATGTGTTTGCCTTTTTAACGCTTTTGTTGAGTCTCAGGAACTAAACTGGGCAGCCCCTTTTGGAGACGGGCTCCCTTTCTTTTTACTCATTCCTTTGGAGAAGACAAATGTTTTTCTAATACACTATGGTACATTTTTTAGCCATAAGGCATTTGCATGTTTCCATAGCAGTGTTCGTTTAAACACGAATAGATATTTTTCGCACCCATTGTTATATTGAAAACATAAAGAGGATGAAAAATATGAAGAAGTTAGCTTTTTTGATAGTAGTGATTAGTTTCGTATTATTATTAAGTTCATGCGTACCAACTGAAGCTGTGCTTAAAAATCAACAGCCAGCTGGTTTTTTACTGGGTATCTGGCATGGCTGGATTGCACCATTTTCGCTGATTCTAGGTCTCTTCATGGATGGAGTAAGAATCTATTCTCCCTTCAATACTGGATGGTGGTATGATGCTGGCTTTTATATAGCAATTATTAGTGGGTTGGGGGGGGTGTCTCTCATAAGAAAGACAAGAGACAAAGGTAGATGAAATAGTATTAATTACACCTGAGAATGTGCTACATTTTCAACGTATGGCTTATGATGACCATAAAAAAATCTAAGTCGACTTTTTCAAAGGTTAACTCTTCTCCGTTTTGCATATTCCGTATATCCTACGGTTAATGTCTGTATTTAAAGAGCGAACACATGTAGTAGCGCGTCTACAAATCATCACCGCAATGGTAGTTTTTGGAACCATTGGCGTTTTTGTGAGGAAAATCCCTTTATCTTCTCCTGAGATAGCCTTGTGGAGAGGGGTGATCGCATTCTTGGTACTTTCTCTATTCATGTTGACGAGTGGAAAGTTGACCAGCTTATCGAAACACCGAGATAAACTAGTAAAACTGTTTTTTTCAGGTACGGCGATGGGCTTTAATTGGATTTTGTTGTTTGAAGCCTATCGAAACACTAGCGTAGCGCTCTCAACACTAAGCTATTATTTTGCTCCAACCATTGTTGTTATTGTAAGTTCAATAGTATTTCGTGAACGACTAAATACTAAGCAGATTGTCTGTTTTTTAGTCTCGACGGCCGGATTGGTATTAATTATAGGGGTAGGAGGGGGAGGATCTAACGATTTTATTGGAATTCTCTATGGCCTAGGAGCAGCTGTCCTCTATGCCTTGGTAATTTTAACAAACAAAGCAACCGGAAATATTGATGGATTGAGTAGGACATGGATCCAATTCGCAGCAGCAATTATCGTGCTGCTACCGTATTGTTATCTAGTTAGTGGAATCCATATTCTAAAAATCCAGTGGGCGGGACTTATAAATTTGCTGATCGTGGGGGTGGTTCACACCGGAATCATGTATTATTTCTATTTTTCTGCTCTAGAACACCTAAGAGGTCAGCAAGTGGCGATCTTAAGCTATATTGACCCAATAGTTGCAGT
>JAQVOO010000012.1:1363-26838 GCA_028702575.1 Sphaerochaetaceae bacterium | reverse complement strand
TAAGCGCCCGACGGGAATCGAACCCGTGTCTTCAGCTTGGAAGGCTGAGGTAATACCATTATACCACAGGCGCGTGGCTTTTTTTGTTCCGCCCATAGTAATAACTGAAAGTCGCTATATGGTCAAGGTGTTTTTAAAAAATTTCTTGTTTCCTCTTTGTTCATTATCTATTTTTGTAGTATGGTACACGTATGTTTTGCAACTAAGGAGTAATATGAATTTTCGAGATCGATACATGCAATATATAATACAAGTCGTGCTGAATCTGCAGGAAGGGGAATCGCTCTCTATCAATGCTAATACCTCTCATGTAGAGTTTGCTAAAGACTTAGCTCAAGAAGCCAGTGAAATTACCTTACAACCTGTCTATATCGTCCCAATTAAAGCTGGAATTCCCGGTGATGCGTTAACTATAACTCCCCTTTTACAAGAACAAGCAGCTTTGCCACCTTCATCAGCTGTATTACTTCGAATTGACAATACAGAAGATCGCGAGTGGGAGATTGAAGAAGACCCTGCTACTGTCGCTGAAAATTTAGCTTTATTACAGAAAGCTGGTAATCTTGCCCCACCCCAACTCGACCGCGAAGTTGCCCCTTGGGCTGTCATTCCGGTCCCGGGACCACGCTGGGCAAAAAGAATTTTAGGCAAGAACGCCACGGAAGATGATCTATGGAAATTCTTTGATAAAACACTGCAACTTTCCAGTAAAGATCTGCGGCAAGTAGGTAAGAAGCGAGCCTCTACAATCTCGCAACAACTATTATTTTTAAATCAATTTGAAGATAAAACCTTACATATCACAGATACCCATACCGATATTACTATCTCAATGAATGCTGACTCACGTTGGCGTAGTGGTATATATAAACTTCCAAATGGCAGAGCTTTTACCCCTTATATCCCGCTAGCTAGGGTGAGCATGTTACCCGATTTGGACTCAATTAGTGGAACAATCACCTCATCCCAGCCTTTTTCTGTCTTGGGAGGAAAAGTAGAGCAAGCCACATTTACCTTTTTACACGGTGAACTAATAAAATATGAAGCTAAAGTTGGTCAAGAACTCCTCGAGATTGCCCTTGCGATCGATAAAGGTGCTTGCCGACTTAGCGAAATTTCATTAGTTGATGCACGCTTAGCCTTTCCGCAGATTGCCGATTGTTATGGATATCGTGGATTTGATGAAAACACCACGAGCACCTTTCTTTTAGGTATGGGAGAGGCTTCTCACATAGAAGCGTTATCTGAATATGCCGATGAACAAGAACTTATGGAAAAAACTGGATGTAATGTCAGTACCGTCCGTATTCGCATCCCCTTTGGAACACCAAATTTACAGATTACAGCCCAATCACAAGATGGCTTTGTACAATTATTAATGCAGTCTGGTGCGTTCATTGAATAGATTTCTGCATTCAGGGAAGATAATAAGGAGTATGTATGAAAAGTTTAGAACAGATGATCAATGACTATGCAGACCTCGTTTTAACCAGTGGCGTCTGCTTATACCATGGACAATCTCTGCAAATAAAAGCAGGACCTGAAGCTTACTGGTTTGCCCAGATTTTAGCTGAAAAAGCGTATGAGAAGGGAGCGCTCTTAGTAAAAATCGAGATCGATGATTTACGACTGGTTAAGAAAAGAACTGATGTTCAAAACAAAGAGATGTTATCTGATGTACCCGATTTTTCAAAGCAAATCGACTATGAAATGATGGTTAAAGATTGGGCATATATCCGTATAGATAATACAGAAGACCGCCATTGGTTAGAAGATGCCGATGCAGATCAACTTGCCATATATAAATCAGCCTTAAGTAGAGCTGGAACGCACTACCGCAACAGCAGAATGCGTCATGAACATCCCTGGTGCGTTATCGCTTTACCCGGACCGCGCTGGGCAAAAGCAGTACTCGGAGAAGAAGCAGAAACTGCTGACTTATGGAAAGTTGTAGCCCCCATACTCAAACTCGATACCTCTAACCCAGCTCAGGCATGGCAAGATCATGCAGATACTTTACTAAAACGAGGTCAGAAGTTACATGATTTAAAGATAACTTCTCTCCATTTCAAAAGTGCTAAAACAGATTTTACCGTTGGCTTTACCAAAGAACACCTTTGGGCTGGAGGTGGTGATCCTCTTCCTAACGGAACTTGGTTTCTCCCTAATATCCCTACAGAAGAGGTCTTTACCACCCCTGACCGTCTCACAGCTAGTGGCGTTATTGCCACAACTAAGCCGGTTTCGGTAATGGACTCTTTAGTGGAAGATGCTGTCTTTACCTTTGAACAAGGGAAAGTAATTGAGTGTAAAGCTCGAGTAGGCCAAGCCGTGATGGATAAATTTTTAGCCATGGACGAGGGCGCCTCATTCTTAGGTGAAATTGCTCTCGTTGATGAAAATTCACCGATTGCTCAATCAGGAAAAGTTTTTGGGTCGATTCTCTATGACGAAAATGCATCGTGCCATATTGCCCTTGGAGCAGGTTATCCTAGTTGCCTCAAAAATGCAGATAAACTATCTAATGAGGAGCTCCTTCGCGAAGCTGGCTGTAATACATCGATGGTCCACACCGATTTTATGGTGGGTTCACCCGATATGGATATAACAGCGACAACAGAAAGTGGAAATACAGTGCAGATTATGCAGGGGGGACGCTTTACCCTTTAAGTATTATTTTAGGTGGTCCGCAATGAGACGTAGTCCTTCTAGGGTCAATTGCGGCACTACTTGATCAATACGGGCTATGAGGGGGGCAATCGTTTGTGAGAGCCCTCCTGTGGCCACTACGCGCACCGCTGCGCCAACTTCCGCTTCGATCCTTTCAATGAGTTCTTTCACCAGCCCTACATAGCCAAACATTATGCCACTACGGATAGATTCATCGGAATCACGCCCTATAGCGTGCTTAGGTACTTTGAGCATGACTTGGGGAATTTGGGCCGTATTATGAAACAGGGAGTTTACCGCAGTAATTAAACCTGGAGCAATAGCTGCTCCTAGTAAATCACCCTCTTTTGTAACGGTGGTGAAGGTCAGTGCTGTACCAAAGTCTAATACAACACAATTATCTTTGGGGTAGAGGTGGCGAACTGCAACAGCGTTAGCTAATAAATCATACCCTAGTTCGCCTGGGATAGTTTCACGTTTAATACCGGGAGCAGTATCATGGCTGACCATTAACGGTTCAATACCACTTAAGGTACGGACCACTTTTTGAAAGGAACGGGTTAAGTTAGGTACCACTGAACAAATAATAGCACGGTCGACATCGGTTGGAGAAAAACCTTCATGGTTGACCATTCTATCGACAACCACAAAATATTCGTCACTGGTTTTTTTCTGATCGCTATAAATGCGCCAATCAGCTACCCATGTTTTACCATCATGCAAGGCCATTACCACGTGGGTGTTGCCGATATCAACTACTAACAACATTACAGCCCTCCTCTACATCATCAAGGCATTATGACCATGATAGAGTTTCTCTCTTAATGCCATAACCGTTGCGTTTTCAAGATACTCTTCAAAGCCCATGACTCTATCAATAACGTTCCCATCAGGTGCAAATTCAACAATTCTATTAGCAATGGTCTCAACAAATTGGTGGTCATGACTATTAAACAAAAGAACGCCACTAAAATCAATAAGTCCGTCATTCAAACTCGATATTGCCTCCAAATCAAGGTGGCTTGTCGGTTCATCTAGGATCAGGACATTACCCTGTTCCAACATGAGACGAGCTAATACACAGCGCACTTTCTCGCCTCCACTCAAAACTGTACAGTCCTTGAGTGATTCATCACCACTAAAGAGCATTCTTCCTAAAAATGAGCGGACGAAAGTATCATCTTTTTCAACCGAATACTGGCGTAACCAGTCGGTGATGCTGATGTGTTCAGTGAAATAGTGGGTATTATCTTTTGGAAAATAACCTCGTTTAGTCGTTACCCCCCATTCGAAGGTCCCTTTATCTGGTTCCATGTGCCCCATGATAATTTCAAAGAAGACTGTTTTAGCATAGTGGTTCGGTCCAACAAAAGCTATTTTGTCACCATTATTTACTGTAAGAGAAAAATTATCTAACACTTTTTCTCCTTCAATAGTTTTAGTTAACCCTTTTACTTCCAATATATTACGACCAGGTTCTCGCTCTGGTTTAAAAGCAACATAGGGAAAGCGGCGCAAAGAGGGTTTAATATCATCAATGGTTAATTTATCAATAAGCTTTTTGCGACTCGTGGCTTGGCGGGCTTTGGATAAATTGGAACTAAAGCGTTGAATAAACTCTTTTAACTCGGCAACCTTATCTTCTCGTCTGCGACGCTGATCTTTCATTTGTTTGGCAATTAATTGGCTCGATAGATACCAGAAATCATAGTTTCCTACATATAATTGAATTTTACCAAAGTCAATATCGGCAATATGGGTACACACTGAATTCAAGAAGTGACGGTCGTGGGAAACAACAATGACGGTATTCTTAAAATCTGCTAAGAAGTTCTCTAACCAATGGATAGATTCGAGATCTAAGTGGTTGGTAGGTTCATCTAAGAGCAAAATATCGGGATTACCGAACAAAGCCTGAGCTAACAATACCCGAACCTTCAAATTATCTTCAATCTCGCTCATTTTGTGTTGTAATAAATCTTCAGCTAACCCTAGACCACTAAGCATGACCCCAGCTTCAGATTCAGCTTCCCAGCCGCCTAAATCTGCAAATTCCCCCTCAAGTTCTGCCGCCGCAAGACCGTCTTCTTCAGTGAAATCTTCTTTAGCATAGAGTCGATCACGCTCTTGCATGATCTCATATAACCGCTGATACCCCATAATGACAGTTTCTAGTATTGTATAATCATTGTATTCAAAGTGGTCCTGTTTAAGGACGGCAATCCGTTCCCCTGGGGTAATAATGATATCTCCCGTATCGGGTTCTATTTCTCCTGCGAGTATCTTTAAAAATGTTGATTTTCCGGCCCCATTGGCGCCGATTACTCCATAACAATTACCTGGAGTAAATTTTATATTCACTTCCTTGAACAAGACTTGTGTTCCGTAGGTAAGTGAAATATTTGATGCTGTTATCATAGCTGATCCTTTTATAGAATAGATAGTAATTACTATCTGAAAGAAATACCAGCCCGCTGGGCTGGTAAGCATTATAGTCCCTAGGGGAATCGAACCCCTCTTTGAAGACTGAGAATCTCCCGTCCTAGCCGATAGACGAAGGGACCAGAAGTACAGGACTGGGATGAAGGGATTCGAACCCCTAAAGGCAGATCCAGAATCTGCAGTGTTACCATTACACTACATCCCAACATGTCAAATCCTCGTTGAATGTACAGAAAACGCGATTATTTGTCAACCCTAGTTAGCATCTCACTCACTATCGTAGGTGATCAAAGTCTGGATTTCATATGTCGGTAAAACCTTCTCATAATCGAGAAAAGGTAAGCCAATTACACCAAATATACCGTCAACTACACCCTGCATCTCTTCAATTAATTCAGCCGCAGCTTTAATAGTTCCACCGGTAGCAATCAGATCATCAACGATGAGAATGTGAGAACCAGGAGTGACGTCGCTTTCATGTATGGAGACATAATCTTGCCCATATTCCAGATTGTATTTCCGTTCGCGTGTCTTACCGGGCAATTTCCCTTTTTTGCGAACAAGGATGAGAGGAAGGCCCATTTTATAGGCAAAAGGAGCCGCAAAAACAAATCCACGAGCTTCGACACAAGCTATAGCATCTAGATTTTTATCTTGGTACATCTCGCACATCCGATCAATACAGTACTTAAAAGCAGTCGGATTAGTCAGAATACTGGTAATGTCATAAAATAAAATTCCGGCTCGAGGAAAATCATGTATTTTTCGAATTGCTGAATCTAGATCAAACTTATCCATACAACCTCCTATGGGTAGCTTTTTTTAAATGCACTCACCCGTGGTGAAGCGCTAATATTGAGTGGTGATTGGATACCATCCTTAAAATAGCGATAGGCTAAACCAGCAATCATAGCTCCATTATCGGTACATAACTGCATAGAAGGAAAAGCCACTTCAATGCCTTCTAGCTTATTCATTTCTGCTCTTAGAAAGCTATTCGCAGCGACACCGCCACCAGCTGCCAAACGAGTCAGCCCGGTATCTTCTAAAGCTTTTTGGACTCGCTTCATCAAAAGTCCTACAGCGGTTCTTTGGAATGAGGCAGCAATATTCTCAGCACTCTTAGGAGCCGTTCCATTCCAAAATTTATCTAGTTGATTAATAACTGCTGTTTTTAACCCAGAATATGAAACATCATACGGATGATTCCCTTTTTGTAAAGAAGGTCCCGGGAATAAGAAGGCTAAAGGATCGCCCTTCTGGGCTAAACGGTCAATAGCTACCCCACCGGGATAGCCGAAATTGTAATGTTTAGCGACTTTATCAAAGGCCTCACCAATGGCATCATCAATGGTTGTTCCTAACACCTCTATGGTATCATACCCATCAACTTTACAGATAACAGTATGCCCACCCGAAACTAGCACGCCTAAATAGGGGTATGCCAGAGGGTGTTCAATCTGCGATGCATATAAATGGGCCCTAATATGATCAATTCCAATAAAGGGAATTTCCAAGGTAGCCGCAAAAGCTTTAGCAAAGTTCACCCCGACCAATAGTGAGCCCAAAAGGCCTGGACGGTTTGTTACCGCTACAGCATCTATGTCGTTAACTGTTAAATTTGCTTTATCTAGAGCTGTTTGTACTACTTGAGTAATCCATTCAGTATGTAATCTTGATGCAATTTCAGGAACAACCCCCTGATAAGGTTTATGTAAGGCAATTTGAGTAGCTATAATATTACTAAGAATGTGCGTGCCGTCTTCAACAACTGCTACCGCACATTCATCACATGAAGTCTCTATACCTAGAACCTTCATTGTTAATAATCTCCGTCAAACATTTCAAAAATATCATCAAATGTATAGCCAAACTCAACCATATCAGGAAACATTTCCATATAAAAATCGGCCACTGCAGGAGACCATGGGGTTCCTGCCCGCGCGCTGCGATTCACTTTAACACGTATAGCTAAAACTCTCTCCTCAGGTACTGAAGATTCCGGGTTATGCCGGGTAAATTTTTTGTCCAAAAATACTCCAATCGGAGCTCAGCTCCGTCGATATAACGTAAATGGTATCCTTGCTTTGGTCAAGGCCTAATGCTACTTCATAACACCTTGCCTTTTACATAAAAATTCGGTACTGTGGTACCGATTCTTAGAGATTGCCAAAATAGCTCAGGGGTAGAGCAGCTCACTCGTAATGAGCAGGTCAAGGGTTCGAATCCCTTTTTTGGCTAAATTTTCATAGAGGCTTTTTGCTAATAGTACTAAGCCGGTTCATGTTCATTTAACCGATCATTACACTTCGATTTGCCTTACCCTCTTCTCCACCTGTTCTTTCATAGTTGTGATAAGTGGTTCTTTCATGAGAATACCAGATAACAAGGCAATCCTCTCCAAGGCCCGTGAAACTGCTGTACTCATCGAATCCAGTAACTTCTCCATATAGGGTCTTCCAACGTGAACCTCCTCTCCAAAGAGAATGAAATGATTTCTCCTTATATGGTCAATACGATATTCACCACCTATTTTCATGGAAAGTTTCGATGAAAGATCTTCATAGACTGTGGTAGAAACAAGGTCGTATAGAGGAGCAAGTGTTGCCGTTCGATTTCTAGGCTTGCCCTGTATGGGATAGAGGAAAGAGATATTCTTTCCATGGGTATCACAGTTCCCAATCAGAAAATTGAATATAGCAAGAGAAAGTAGTGTCTGTATTGCAAGTATAGGTATACTTGTATGGGGTGGAAGGAAATTTTTCAGGTCTAAGTGGAAGGGATAAGGATAAGGCTCTAGTATCAGGACTAGATAGATACTCTGAATCATAGCTAAAAATAACACCCCTATCAGCACTGCTAGCTAACAAGCCTAGCTTCGTTCCAGATTCAAGGACAACAAGGTTCATGATCGCACCTCTGCTATAAGATCTATGCCCAAACGAGAGAGAATGGAGAGGACTTTACCTTGTTGAAGGGTCTCTTTGCCATTTTCAAGTTCTGACCAAAAACGAATACCGACACCACAGAGGCCGGATGCTTCTTTCTGTGTGAGTCCAAGCTCTTTTCGCCGAGTAAGAATAAGAGATCCAATATCGTTACAGTTTTTAATGCGTCTCATACTGGTATTGTAATATTCAGTATTAGGACAATAGAAACAGATTGCACGCTCCCTTAGGCGAACAATACAAAAATATAAATTAAGGATTAGTAAGACTACAATAACGAGCTCCTTTTATAGTAGGAGCAACAAGAGTAAAGACTATTCTTTTTAAAACAGGCTTAGATACCAAAGTGGTATCCAAGCCTGTTAGTTCCATGCAGATCAAAATTTATTTTACGGCAAAATGTCTGCATATTTGTACTGAGGCATCATGGTCATGGGGTGACGATAATCGATTATTTTATCACTTAATGCAACCAGAACGGGAACTTGCACATTCAACAAAGGTCCATCCTCATAGAAAATCTCCTGCAGCTCATGATAATATCCTAGCCGCTTTTCATCATCTACTTCTTGAGATATCTTTTTTATAAGTTCATTCACCTGAGGATTATCGTAGTGGGATTCATTCCAAGCAGCTCCTCCTTTAAATGCTATGGTCAACATCATGGAAGGATCAACGCGTCCGCCCCACCCCGTAATGCAAAGAGGAACTTTAAGCCAATATTGGGAAAGATAAATATCTCGAGTATATCCTTTTAGTTTAAGATTAAATCCGGCAGGGGCGGCCAACTCCTGCACCGTTTGAGCAAGCTCTTTGGTATAGGGGTAATCTATAGCAAAATACATATCAACAGTGACACCATCAGGATATCCTGCTTCAGCGAGTAATGATTTGGCCTTCTATATTGCGAGTTCTCAAAGGAATATCTTTATACTGGGCATGTATATTCAAAAGAGGCGTCTCATTATATTCAACTCCTTTGTCAAGTTCCATTTGGGCTATACTTTTTGCGATGACGTAGGGGTCCATAGCATATTTCAACGCTAGGCGAACGCGATTGTCATTCCAGGGTTTTTCATCAACATTCATCGACACATACCGATGTTCTTGATAGGGAGAAATCACGTTGATACCCTCTTGGTTTTTTAGTCTCTGTTGAATAATGGGAGTAATGAATGGGACTACATCCACCCGCCCATCTCCTAACATAGAGACACTGGCCTCTTTGTCAGCAACTAAATAAATGAAAAGTTTATCAACTTTTGGTAGTGCAGGATTCCAGTATGATGGATTCTTTTCTAGAACAATTGATTCTTTAGGAATGTATTTGTTGACTTTGAAAGGACCGGTACCCATCGGGTTTGACTCGCCAAGCTTGGCGTAGTCGTACTCACTTGAAAGCATCGCCATATTGTAATCCATGAGCTGGTAAATAAATGTAGGTCTTTTTTCCTTGAGTGTTACGACCACCGTATGGGAATCGACAGCCTCTACAGATTGGACAACTTCAAACTCTTGTTTTTTCAAATGCCCCAGAGAGGAATCTTGCGTCCGTTCAATAGAGAACTTTACATCTGCAGAATCAAATGAAGAACCATCATGGAATGTTACTCCCTCTTGAAGGATAAATACCCATTTTTTCCCATCTGTTGTTGACCACTCTTTAGCTAATACAGGTTCAATTTCTCCTGTAGCAGGGTTCATTTCTATAAGATATTCATATATTGAACTATTTACTGAGTGGGCTTGTCCATCCCATACTCCGGGGGTGATAAGATTTGGAACCAGATCAGCAATGCGGATAACTTTCTCAGTTGTTTCGGCTTCTTTTTCGCCCCCTGCAGTCAGTGGCACAGCTACAACAATAACTAAGATTAATAGGATTAGTAATATTCGCTTCATAATATACCTCCATAAAACGATAGGGTGTTTTAAGTCAGCATTTAATATGACCAGCAAAGCATCTGTTGTTTTATAGTAAAAATGTTGGAAAAACAACCGCCAACTTCATATTGACCTCTGGTATGGCAGATTGTCAACCCTTTAATTTTAAATAAACAAAATCCATAGTGCTATCTAACATAAATCTTGGAGACATCATTTTACGGCAAAATATCTGTATATTTGTATTGGGGAAGCATCGCCATAGGCTGTCTGTAGTCAATGATACGGTCGCTAATTCCCACCAGGTACGGTACCTGCACGTTCAATATTGCACCTTCCTCATAGAACACCTCCTGCAACTCATGGTAATACTCTAACTTTTTCTCTTCATTGATAGTTGATCGTATCTGATCGATGAGCGTATTGACACGAGGATTATCCATATGGGTTTCATTCCAGACACCACCACCTCTGAAGACAAGTGTCAAAAGCATAGAAGGGTCGGCTCTTCCTCCCCATGCAGTAATGGACATGGGAACTTTGAGCCAATACTGAGAGAGGTATATGTTTCTAGGAAAGCCCTTAAGATCAAGGTCAAAGCCAGCGGGAGCTGAAAGCTCCTTCAGCGCTTGGGCCAATTCTTTTTGGAAGGGGTGATCTAAGGCGTAGTATAACTCAACCTTCACCCCATTGGGATAGCCGGCTTGCGCGAGTAGCGCCTTGGACTTTTCGAGATTTCTGCCTCGTAAAGGACGCTCCTTGTATTCTGCTTGCATATTCAAGATGGGAGTCTCATTATACTCAGTGCCCTGGCCCAGATCCAGCTGCGTGACACTCTTTACAAGAATTTGTGGATCAATGGAATATTTAAAAGCCAGACGGACACGGTTATCGTCCCAAGGTTTCTCATCCACATTCATCGCAACAAAGCGATGTTCCAGAGAGGGGGAATATACGGAAATTCCGTCACGGTTTGTAAGACGACGTATGCTGATCGAATTAATGTCCGGAACAACATCAACACGCCCATCTTCCAACATAGAAATGCTGGCTTCAATATCAGCAACAAAGTAGATAATAAGCTTATCAACTTTTGGTAGTTCTGGGTTCCAGTATGATGGATTCTTTTCCAAAATAGCTGATTCCCTAGGAATATATTGACTCAATATGAAAGGACCGGTACCCATCGGGTTTGACTCGCCAAGTTTGGCGTAGTCATACTCACTGGAAAGCATGGCCATGTTGTAATCGGTGAATTGGTACACAAAGGTTGGTCTGGACTCTGTAAGATGTACGATAATAGTATGCTCATCAGGAGTTTCAATCAACTCCACTATTGAAAAGTCTTCTCTTTTGAGATGTCCGATACTGAGATCCTGAGTTCTCTCGATAGAGTACTTCGCATCTGCTGAGGTAAAGTTTGATCCATCATGAAATGTAACACCTTTACGGAGCTTGAAGGTCCACGTTGTTCCATCCTCTGTCGACCACTCGGTGGCCAGTACAGGATCGAGCTTTCCAGTTTCTGCATTAATATCTACAAAGTATTCATATATAGAACTGTTCATGGATAAGGCCTGTCCCCCCCATACTCCCGGGGTAATGAGATTTGCCGCTTGGTCCGCTACCCTGATAACTTTTTCAGTTGATTGAGCTTCCTTGTCACCTCCGGCAGTCAACGGCATGGCCACAATACTAGCTAAGATTAATAAAATTAGTGATATTCGCTTCATATATACCTCCATAAAACGGTAGGAAGTTCCAAGCCAACATTATCATACAGCGAGAAGACCATACGGTATTTTTATAATGAAATGTTAGAAAACAAAACCGCCAACTTTATAATGATTTATAGTATGGCGGCTTGTCAACCCTTACTTTTACATAAATAAAATCCATAGCGATGTCAATCATAAAAATTGAAGGGGTTGGGTAATGTTTTCTAAGAGGTTTTTTCTTTTAGGATTCAGCCTTCTGGGACTTTGTATTTTTTCGGCTTATCTTTTTTGGGAAATAGGGCTGAGGTGATTTTAGGAGCCCATCCAAAAAGCAAGAGACCGACCAGAGCTGAAGAAAGAATAAAGATCCCACTGAATACCCTAATGGTGTCGATAGCCATGCTAGCGATTATCACCGAAAACTCACCTCGCTGGGTAAAAGACAATCCAGCTCGCAGAGATACCTTTTTGGAAAGCCCGTAGAACCGAGCCCCGTAATACCCCGTAATAATTTTACCGGCGATGGACCAGATTAGCAGAATAATGAGTAAAGGTATCATAGGAATACCTTCTCCTAAAGTTATGGTGGTCCCAAAATAAAAAAAGAACAGGGGCAAAAATAGATCTCGCACCTGCAGAACTAAATGTTCCAGCACTTGGGTACGCTGCACTTCTGCCAGAATGATACCGGCCAGAAATGCGCCCAAAACCTCGGAGAGGTTCAACACCAGAGCCAAACCACCATAGGAAAGGGCAATGCCCACTACGAGTAGAATAAAAACGTCTTCGCTCAGATGCCGATCCACAAATCCACCCATCGGCTAAAAATAACATGCCCAATCGCTATTGCTCCCAGAATAAGGCCAACAATTTTAAGTATGATCAGCACGAACGCCACACCAGTTATCGCAGTACCGGCGGTTAGGCTTACCAAGACAGCCACAGCAACGGGTGCCACAAGGTCTTCAAAGATTAGAACTCCCAGTAAAAATTCGGACTCGGGGTTGGCCATCCGTTTTGAACTCTCGAGGATTTTAGCTGTAATGGACGAAGAAGTGCCATATACTACACCGCCGATGAGAAAGGATGTTATCCAGTCGAAACCGAAAAGCAGGCAAATACCCATGGTCACAAAGAGATTAAGAAACACATCAAGGGTACCGGCCAGGGCCACTTTTTTTGCAATCCCAGCTAGACGGCGTACTGGAAATTCCATGCCTAACATGAAAAACAGTAGCACGATTCCCACTTCTCCACCCAGCTCTAGCAGGCGATTACCTGAAAAATAGCCACCTAAACCAATACCCAACAGAATATAGAGCACCACTGCGGGAATACGGATCTTCATGCCGATAAATCCAACGATAAACAGCAGGATAAAAATACCCCCAGCAACGAAAAGAACGGGTAATTGAATGCCCCCCATCAATTACCTCCGTCCATTAATTCTCCCTTAGCCATGGCGTCAAAACGTCTTATCTGATCTCTTTTTCCGGCTGTCATTACTGTGTCCCCAGTTCTGAGTACCGTATCAATATCTGGACTCACTATTATGTCATCTTTATGCATAACCGCAATAACAGAGGCTCCAGTATGGGTGCGAATCTGAGATTCGGCAATCTGTTTGTCCACAAACGGGGATTCGGGGGTAAGCTCAATCCATTCCATAACCAGCTGGTTTTGCAAGATTTTCATTTCATCATCGTCTACAGGATGGTATGCTACCCCGAGGAGCTGAGCCCCCATTTCTCGAGTTTCCTCGGGAGTTAAGGTCAAAAAATAATCTGCCTCATCTTCGTTACTATCCTGAAAAAAATAGAGATCCCGTTTTCCCGAGTGATGGATAACAATTACGATTTTCTGATCTTCTACAGTCTTAAACGAAATCTTCTTGCCCACGCCAGGCAGGTCTGCCATTTTTACTTCCACAACGGTACCCCTTTTCATGTTTTTCAGTATTGCAATCTTAAAGCAATTGTATAGCAATTGTAAACAACCTAGCAAACCGGCTTCGGATGGAAATCTCACATTACTGCCAATCGTAATCGGACAAACCTACGATGAAAGTAATCAAAGAACCTCAATGGGAGTGCCCGAGGAAGGCTGATTAATTCCTTTAAAATATTGTTTAGACGACCCTGTAGGGCTTTGATGATTACCTAAAAAGATTAAGGAAAAAACACCTTCTCCTCTAATAAGTTTGACAAGCTACCCCATACTAATCTTGGCATCAACTTAGATAAATTGCTTAGTTTCAACTAGGAATGCCTTGCCTAAGCTTCTTTGCTGGTATTGACGGTGACTCTATTAGCGAAAATAGTGGAGAAAAACTAATAAAATGAGGGTAAATGAATGTATGAGGACATTGGTTTTCGATAATTGAACAGGGGGTAGTACTACCCCCTGTTTAGAAAAACAGAATCTACTTATTTAGCTTTTAATGCTGCCTGCGCCGCTGCTAAGCGGGCTACTGGTACTCTAAACGGGGAACAGGAGACGTAATCAAGTCCTACTTCATTAAAGAACGTAATGGACTTAGGATCACCACCATGTTCACCACAGATGCCTAATTTCAGCTCTGGATTGGCTGAACGACCTAATTCAACTGCTGTACGTACTAACTTGCCTACTCCATCGATATCGACTGTCGCAAACGGATCATAATCATAGATTTGTTTATCAATATCGTTCACATAAGGCCCTAGGAAACTTGAAGCATCATCACGAGAGAAACCACAAGCCATTTGGGTTAGATCATTTGTACCAAAACTGAAGAATTCTGCTGTTTTAGCAATTTCATCAGCTGTAATTGCAGCCCGAGGGACTTCAATCATTGTACCAATCTTGTACTCAACTTTGTCATTACGCTCAGCGAATACCTTATCAATGGTTTCAATCGCATGTTTCTTAGTAAACTCAAATTCCTTATAATGGCCCACCAGTGGAATCATAATTTCAGGATAGACTTTCACACCCTTGGCAGCGACATTTAACGCAGCTTCAATAATAGCGCGAACTTGCATCCGGAGAATTTCAGGATAGATGATCGCTAAACGACACCCTCGGAATCCTAGCATGGGGTTAAACTCATGTAATTGGGTCGTCTTATGGGCAATTTCTTCTACAGAAATGCCTAGTTGAAGTGCCATTTCATGACGACTGGTATGGTCATTAGGTAAGAATTCATGGAGAGGCGGATCGAGTAAACGTACAGTAGCCGGCAAACCATCTAACTCCGTAAAGATCGCCTCAAAATCGGCTCTTTGCATCGGTAATAACTCTGCTAAAGCCTTTTCACGTTCAATTGTATTATTAGCTAAAATCATCTTGCGTACACTAATAATGCGTTGTCCACCAAAGAACATATGCTCTGTGCGGCACAAACCAATCCCTTCAGCACCTAACTTCACCGCCATCTGGGCATCAGATGGAGTATCAGCATTGGTCCTAACACCCATGGTGCGCATTTCATCAACATACTTCATGAACTTATTATAATCCTGGAAAAGAATAGATTCTTCAGCCTTCATATTTCCAGTAAGAACTTGGACAATTTCAGAGGGTTTTACCGCGATCTTCTCAGCAAATACTTGCCCAGTAAACCCATCTAAGGAGATAAAATCACCCTCTTTTAAAGTTTTTCCAGCAACACTGAGCGTCCCTTTATCGTAATCAATGGAGATATCACCAGCTGCCGAAACACAAGGACAACCCATTCCGCGTGCAACAACTGCTGCATGGCTGGTCATCCCACCGCGGGTGGTAATAATACCTTTCGCAACTCCCATGCCGCCGATATCTTCAGGGCTGGTCTCTCTACGAGCTAGAATCACATCTTTGCCTAGAGCTGCCATTTCTTCGGCTTTTTCTGCCGTGAAGAAGACTTGCCCACAAGCACCACCAGGACTAGCATTCAAACCACGAGTAACTTCTTTTAAACCGCGTTGTGCAATATCGTCACTATCGAGCACTGGTGCAAATAATTTATTAAACTCACCAGCTGGAATACGGGAGACAGCCTCTTCTTTCGTAATAAGCCCTTCTTCTACCATTTCCACTTGGGATCGTAACCAACTAAAAATAGTACGTTTCCCATTTCTAGTCTGCAATATATAGAGTGTACCCTCTTGAATGGTAAACTCAATATCCTGCATATCTCTATAGTGTTTTTCTAAAAGATCGCGAATTTCAACTAACTGGTTGTATACTTCCTCATTGACATCTCGCAAGGTATCAATAGTTTCGGGGGTACGAATACCAGCAACTACATCTTCACCTTGAGCATTCATCAAATACTCACCATAGAATTTGTTTTCTCCAGTTGAAGGATCTCGGGTAAAAGCTACACCAGTACCACTGGTAGCACCCATATTACCAAAAACCATCGCTTGGACATTAACAGCGGTTCCTAATAACCCCCTAATATCATTCATCTGGCGATACTTAATGGCACGGTCATTATTCCACGAACCAAAAACAGCGTTGATAGATTTAAATAATTGATCGATAGGATCGGTTGGAAAATCTTCGCCTATATTCTTCTTATATAAAGCACGGTACCTTTTAATAACTTCTTTAAGATCTTCAACATCGAGATCGGTATCGGCAGAACGCTTCCGTTCGGTCTTTACCGCTTGCAGGGCATGCTCAAAATCATCATGGGGAACTCCCATCACAACGTCACCAAACATCTGCATAAAACGTCTGTAGCTATCCCAGGCAAACCGTTCATTTCCTGTTTTTTTAGCTAATGCTTTGGCTGAATCTGGATTCATACCTAGATTAAGGACCGTATCCATCATACCAGGCATTGACTGAGCCGCGCCTGAACGAACCGATACAAGCAAAGGGTTCTCACTATCGCCTAATTTGGCACCCATAACCTTTTCGAGATGGGCTAAGTGCTCGAGCACTTCTTCACGTAATCCAGCTGGATACTGGGCATTATTTGTACTATAATAAGCACACGCTTCAGTACTAATAGTAAAGCCTGGAGGCACTGGAAGGCCAATAGACGTCATATCTGCTAGGTTAGCACCTTTGCCACCTAACAGGCTTTTCATCGCTGTTGTTCCTTCAGCTTTTCCCTCTCCAAAAAAATACACATACTTAGTTCCATGTTTACCCATGTATACAGAACCCCCTTAATTTGAGTTTATATATCAATTCACGATGATTAATTTATATGAGAAAACCCTCCCTGTCAATGCAAGGAGGGTTGGTGCCCTTAGGCAGTATATGATTCAAGCGCTTTTAAGCGCGTCGGTTGTTTCATCCGCTCGATTGCTTTTTTCTCAATTTGGCGAATTCTTTCTTTCGTTAAGTTATATATTTCACCAATCTCTTTAAGCGACATGGGAATCGCCCCATTAAGACCAAAACGCCTCTCGATGATATCACGTTCTTTTTCAGTTAATGCCTCTAAAGCCATATTAATATCATCTTTCAGCGATTTTTCCATGAGAATATCTTCTGCCGAACGATAGTCATCTTCGATAAAATCACCTACAGTTGAATTTGAAGGATCCCCAAAAACAGGAGCATCAAGACTAACCATATCACGACTAATCGATAACAGATCACCAACTAACTGCGGATCCATCTTCATCTCTTCGCCAATTTCTTCAATGGTCGGCTCTTCGCCGTTATCATGCAATAACTTATGCTGAACCTTTTGGATTTGTACTAATTCATTCGCTCGATTTAAAGGTAGACGAACCGTTCTCGACTTCTCACAAATTGCTTTGAGAATCGCCTGGCGAATCCACCACACAGCATAACTAATAAAATGATAACCACGATCGACATCATATTTTTCAAGAGCATTCATCAAACCAATATTGCCCTCGTTTATTAAATCAATCAAAGGAATCCCTTGATTCTGATATCTTTTAGCTTGGTTTACGACAAACCGTAAGTTAGACTCAATCATTCGTTGGCGTGCATCGTCATTTCCCTCAGCTGCTAACCGTGCTAGCCGATCTTCTTCTTCTCGGGTCAAGAGGGGAATACGATTAATTTCTTTTAAATACATAGAGAGGATATTCTCGTCCTCGAACATTGAGTTCTCATTTAAGACTTTTGATTTACGCATGATAGCTGTCCTCCTGTATATTAAGACAGCAAGTATCATGCCAACTATACATAAAAAGTCATAAATTATATATTATTCTATATGTTACATTAGTTTATATAAAACTAAAGGAAAACAATACTAGTTTTTTACTTCCGGTGCAGCCGAAGAACACCCTCATTAGTGAGACAATATTACCCACAACCAGATATATGACTGATTAGTGTATAGATTTGACACATTCGAGTAATATATCATGGTCAAATTGATCTCCTTGATTTAAAATGAGATGTTCCACATCCTCAATTTCCCACGGAAAATCTATCCTAATTGTCTGAAACCATGCGGGTAAGTCTTTACCTAGAAAGGGAAACTCAGAATCTTCAAGCTCTTGTATTAATTGCTTCCAGCGTTGCTTTATTAAATCGTGGACCATATCGCCTTCTGCTAAGGAAGTAATATATTTATTACGTTTCCCTAGTATATAGGTAGCCATTTGCTGATCATGGAATTGCCGCCACCCTTCATTTTGAATCTGCCGCTCAAAAGCAACATCACGGAGAATAAAAGCATCATTGAAACAACGGATGGATTCACTGAGCTCACCAAGTCGGCCTAACACTACTCCTATTCGAAAAAAACGAATGGCAACAATATCAGGCTCATTACTACTCTCATTAGTTAACCTGTCAAGACAGACATGTAAAGCTTTTCTGTATCGATCATCTGATGATTTACTCACGCATTGCTCCTCTATTACCATCTTGAATATACACAGATACATCCCAAACGGAAAGCTATAATGAGATCCAATTGATCCAATAATCGCCAAGATGGATGATTTTGGCTGGATTGCTTGACCGCCTTTCTCTTTGTGCGTATATTGCAATTGGATTTCAATACTATATCCACAAATTAAGAATATATAACGTACAGGAGGAATGTATGACTATCAAACCGATGGGAGACCGAGTGCTTGTCAAGATGGAACAAATCCAGGAGAAATCCGCAGGTGGAATCTTCATCCCACAGACAGCGCAAGAAAAAACACAAATCGCTCATGTCCTTGAGGTGGGTGACGATGAAAGTATTAAAGTTAAGAAAGGCGACAAAGTAATGTATGACAAGTATGCCGGCACCTCTGTTAAAGCAGAAGGTGAAGAATACCTCATTCTGAGTATGACCGATATTCTTGCTGTAATTTCTTAAACAAAGACTATGCTGATCTAAGGGCTATCTTCGGATAGCCCTTAGCCATATAAGAACGATTCTATCTTTGTAGGAACACCATCACTCGTCGTTTCAGGATGAAACGACTGTGGCAGAGCTTGGAGCATCCAGCGTCCATATTGCTTATTCACTACCCTACTATCCAAAATAAGAACAATCCCCGTATCGACCGTATTGCGCAGTAATCGACCAAAACCTTGTTTAAGTTTCATCGTAGCCTCCGGTAACGCCAGGGTAAAAAAACCGCTTTTACCCTCTTTATCTAAAGCTTCCTGACGAGCCCGAAATACAGGGTCGGTGGGCACTCTAAAAGGGAGTTTTACAATAATAACTAAGCGCAAAGTGTTCCCAGGTGCATCCACCCCCTCCCAAAAAGAGTCGGTAGCAAATAGGACACTATCCACATCATCGGTGAACTGGTGAAGCAGTTGAAAACGATCGGCATCTCCTTGGCGTAGTACCGTTAGGCCGGCCTTCATTAAATCACTTTGTAAGGCATCAGAGACTTCTTTAAGCATCTTATAGGAAGTAAATAAGACCAACGCCCCACCACCTGAAGCAAGCAGAGCCTCGAGAACACTTTTACCCACATAGGTAATATAATCTTGAGAGTTTTTCTCTGAAAAGATTGGGGCATCATTGGGAGTTAATAATAAAAGGTTCTTTTTAAAATCAAACGGAGAGAAATGGACTGCCGTCAAATAGAGACGATCACTAGCTAAAGGAAGCCCGATTCGTGAGCCCCAATAGGCAAAATTATCATTCAAATCTAAAGTAGCACTTGTACACACTACTGTAGCTAAGCCCTGAAATATTGAATTTTTTAACGAATCAGCTACCAATAAAGGGGACACATGGACCGCAACACCCTTCCCCTTTTTTCCATAATCGTTGACTTCAAACCAATGAACATCCTCGGTCCATTGCTCAAAGTTAATAAACTGAGCCAAAGCTAAAGCACCTGCGCGAATACGCAGGACGTGTACCAGCAGTTCGCGACCACGATGAGCTAACTCATCAGGGAGTACCCCCTTCACTAAGAATTTATTTACTAAATCTTCTAAGATTTCGGTAAATCCAATTAAAGTCTGACCTAATCGGATAAAATCTGTTAATTGAGCTTGCATGTGCACTTGAACTAGAAAATTAAAACTACGTACTTGTTGCATAAATCCTATGAGAAAGGTATCGACATACCCAATTGCTTCAACTAATTGAGCGATTACTTGCAAAATATCATCAGGGAGGTTTTTATCGGGAGCATATGGGGCTAACTCTTCAACCAATCCTTTCGCATGGCGCCGTTTCTGGGCAATGCGGCCAATGGAACGGAGCATTTCATGCCCACTATAGGTAACGGTAAAAAAGTCAGTCGCATTCTTCTCTATATTATGAGCTTCATCAATCACTAAACGTTGAAAAGGGGGTAACACCGATTCTTCATCATAACTCAATTGGTCAATAAGGCGAGAACGAGCATCGGTAAACAACAGGTGATGATTACCAATCAGTATTTTAGCTTCCATTGCCTTTTTACGTGATTTCATAAAAAAACAATCACGCGAGTAACTACAGCGATACCCAAGACACAAATCAGGATCACTGCAAACGTCAGCCCACAGCTCACCACGCAGCCTACCTGGAAATTCAGTTCGTAATCCTGTGTCTGTGGTCTGACTCCAGGCGACGAGCGCTCCTAGTTCACTTAACGGATCACGGGCAAGTAAAGGTGCTTCAGCAACTCTTTCTTCCAACCGATGGAGACAAAGATAGTTTCGTCGGCCCATAACCAACGCTACCGGACACGATTTTTTAAGAATAGTGAAGAGTTGCACTATATCTTTATCATAGAGTTGTTTTTGTAAGTTAATCGTAGAAGTGGCAATCACTGTACGCTCATGAGGGTGTTCTAAAGCCCATAAAAGGGCTGGCACTAGGTAGGCAAAAGACTTCCCAATTCCCGTACCTGCTTCAATGGCAGCTATAGCATCCTCTTCATAAGCGCGTCGAATCAAAAGGGCCATCTCGAGTTGACCATCACGATATTCATAACCAGCAAACCGTTGGGAAAGTTCTCCATCAGCATCGAAGACGCGGTAAATTTCATTCTTGTCCAAGTTGATAATCCTGCATTTTTCTATAAAGAGTCTTGCGCGCCACGCCGAGAACCTCAGCCGCTTTTGACTTATTTCCACCATAACTAGCTACTGTGGCTAAAATGAGAGCCTTTTCAGCTTGCTCCATACTCGTTCCAACCGGGATAACCACCCGTTCTTCAGAACTAGCAACTCGCACTGCAGCTGGAAGATCGTCTAAATCGATCATGTTTTTCGACGAAAGAACTACAGCGCTTTCGACACAGTTGCCCAATTCTCTAATATTTCCAGGCCAATCATAGGCCAACATAGCAGCCCTTGCTCGGGTGGTGAACCCTTCTACTTTCCGGTTATTCCGCTCATTATACATCTCTAAAAAGTGGGCCATTAATAATGGGATGTCTTCCTTGCGTTCTTTAAGTGGGGGCACCTCAAGATGAATAACATTGAGACGATAATACAGATCTTCTCTAAAACGTCCCGCCGTAACTTCTTCCCGTAAATCTTTATTCGTTGCTGCTACGAGACGCACATCGACGGTAATAGTTTTTTCACTTCCCAGTCGTTCAAACTGCCGTTCTTGGAGCACCCGTAACAATTTTACTTGGGTCGACTGACTTAACTCCCCAATCTCATCTAAAAAAAGTGTGCCGCCATGGGCTAATTCAAAGCGCCCTTTACGAGCCGAAACAGCTCCACTAAAAGCCCCTTTTTCATGGCCAAATAATTCATCCTCTAATAGTGTTTCTGCAAAAGAAGCACAACTAACTTTTATAAAAGGTCCATCTACACGACTCGACAACTGGTGCAGAGCATCGGCAACGAGCTCCTTGCCCACTCCACTATCTCCAGTTATCAAGACACTGGCCGAAGCATCGGCAATTTGCTTAATGGTATCCATAAGACGGACCATCTGTTCACTTTTTCCGATTATTTTATCATATTTACTGTGTCTTTTTAGCTCAGCCAGCTCTTTTTTCAAAGCTGTGTTCTGCTCATAGAGATCTAGATTACTAAAAGCACGTCGGACTAAGAGAAAGAGACGATCTAGATTCAGCGGTTTAGTAATAAAATCAACAGCCCCATTACGCATAGCTTCTACTGCCGATTCAATGGTCCCATGGCCAGTTAATATAACTACCGGCATCATCGGATAGGTAGAAGAAACACGCTTTAAGAGCTCCTGGCCGCTCATACCGGGCATCCTGAGATCGGTTATAAGTAAATTGATATGTTGAGTAGAAATTATCTGCCAAGCCTCATTTCCATCTGCCGCCAGTAATACTGTATACCCTTCATCTTCCAATGCTATTTGTAAACCCGTACGAATGTTTTTTTCATCATCTGCTATTAAAATTTTTCTATTCATGATGGGTAGGCCTCCTCTAGAGCTAGCCGTTCAGATGTAGGAACCGGTAATGTTATAGTAAAAGTAGTTCCCACTCCCTTCTTGGATGAAACCGAGATTTCCCCCAAATGTTCTTTGACGACTTTAAAGACCATGGTTAAACCTAACCCCGATCCGCTTGATTTAGTCGTAAAATAGGGTTCAAATATTTTTGCTAACGTAACCTCATCCATACCAACACCAGTGTCGCTAAGACTAATCGTGACATGATCTCCCATTAATTTAGTGGCTACCGTTAAGGTACCACCATGCCCTTCCATGGCATTCATCGCATTTTTAATAATATTTAACAACGCTTGCTTTAATAAGTTTTCATCGAGACGTATTTTCGGTAAAAACTCACCTAATTGACGATTAATAGTGATATTATGCCCCGATAATTCATAACTTACAAAACTACATACATCCTCAATTACAGAATTCAAATTCTCTAGACGCAAACGGACATCCATAGGACGGACCGCAAACAAAAAATCGACGACAATACCATTCAAACGCTCAATTTCTTCATCAATAATATCGAGATAGCGAGAAGCATCCGCTAGGGTGAGATGCTTTTTACGTTGAAAAGCCTTACGCAACAACTGGAGGTGAATACCAATCGATGCTAGCGGGTTTTTTATTTCATGAGCCACTCCAGCTGCAACGGTGGTTAGTGAAGCTAAACTTTCACTACGATGTAAGCGAGATTCTTGCCGCTTTTCTTCTGAAATATCGCGCACAAGAAAAAGAATCCGGTTGCCGGTATCTTGATCAAAGACTGGATCTAGTTCACTAATAAACGCACTTACGGAGATACATAGAGTACGAACCCGATCCCCATGCTGAAAGTTAAACTCCTTCTCTACCCCCTCTTCAGCACTAGTTGTCTCGATAGCCTGCAACATAAAATTGGCTAGATCCTGATCCCCTAAAACATATTTCAAACTAGTTCCTTCGCTTAGAGGTCTAGAAAGAGGTATTAATCTTTTAGCAGTATCGTTACAGGTTAAGACCCGCCCTTTCCCATTTGAAACAATGACTCCAATATCAATTTTTTGAAAAACGTTGCCTAACAACTCATTTTCAGAGGCTTGGTAGCGCACTAACGTTTTGATCTCATCGGTGCTCAGTTTTTCTATTTTATTAAATGCTCGTCGAATAAATTTGTTCATAACTCTTCCTGCAACCGGTAGTGCAAAGACTCAACTAAAAGCTTCTTATTTTGATTAAATAAAGTAGCTTTACCCTTAGCTTCACCGGCAATTTTTGCTAAGCGCGAGGACTCTTTTGCTGTAAACTCTCCTTGCAAATACTTTTGCCGAACAGCAGTCAAAAACTCATCAAAAAAATACTCAAGACTGACCTGTTCGTCAAATTCCTCACACAGGGCACTCAACTCTTTATGGGAAAGAACTACGTGCGAACCGATCCGCTCTAAAAACTCTTGGACCTGTTTGGTCAGACGTTGGCAAGGAATTCCAGAACGCTCAAGAATATAATGGTATAGTGAAGTATAGGTTGACCCATCGGCAAAGAACACCTCAGCGAGGAGACGGTTTTTTTCATCTTCAGAGAATGGTCTAATATGAAAATGTTGAACCCGAGATAGAATTGTCGGCAAAAGACGTGAGGGATGTTCACTAATTAAAACAATGAAAGTCTGTTTAGGTGGTTCCTCTAAGAGCTTTAAGAGACTATTGCGGGTCCCTACCGTACTGTGCTCCACCCCTTCTAATATGATCCAGCGAGGCCTATGCTCAAAACTCGTGTGTAGAGTCCACTCCTGTAATGAGCGAACTTGACCAATCGTAAGTGACGTGGCTCGATTGGTAGTGGTTAATAGGGGTTTAAGGAGACTCTGTAATTTTTCGGCATATGCCGGAAACTCATCGCTAGAAGCCTCTTCAAGGGCAAAAAGAGTTTCGTCAATTTCGGCTGCGGCATCAAAAGCAGCTCCCTGTCGTTGAGTACTTGAATCAAGTAATGCGCTATGAAATTGTAACAACATCATACGAAGAGCTCGCAGTAATTGTCTTTGAGACTCTTTAGTGCGTAGCTCAGTAAAGTTGGTTAACGCAGATTCAATCCTAATTTTATGATTACGCGAACCAACAAATACTACATTATGCATCGCGTAGCGGGCAAAAGAGCGACATGAAGCACAACTGCAAAGTGAGGCACCATCGTTAGCACAAGATACAATACGAGCCGTTTCCAACGCCAAGCTCAATCGTCCACTAAACGGCACCCCCGAAAACAACAAAGCATGAGGTAACGTCTTGGCTGAAATCTGCTGAATTAAATCAAGAGCAACTTCTTTGCGATAGGGTAACAGCGATTCAAACATCTAGACTAATCCTTTGATCCAAGCTAGTCCTACCGGGGTTAGTGGTTTAATGAACTTCGTGGTAATAACGCTTCGATCGAGATAAAGAGAAACATCAACTACTTGTTGCAACTCAAATAAATAGATAATAAAGGCGATCATAATAAGAGCTTCTACAACCCCCAGAATGCTACCTAAGAGTCGATCTAGCCAATCCAATCCGAGAGCCTCTAAGGTGCGATCCAATAATGAACCAACGATCATTATGAGGATATATCCAAGAACAAAGAGGAGGATGAAGGCCATGAGAGTTGACCACAGAAGTGGGATTTCGAATGTCTCTATGAGCAAACTTGCCCCTAAGCGGGCAAAGAGTAAGGCAACAACCAGGCCAATCAAAAAGCCAGCCCGTGAGGTGAATTTCATGGCAAATCCACGAGCTACCCCAGCTACTGCAGCGAGTAACCCAATAATGATTATGACCACATCAACAATATTTACCATATATGATCCCACTGAAAATCCCCATTCAGCCATACCTGTGCCCCTTTATCCGGCTAGTTTCAAGAATCATCCGGGCAATCTGTTGCGCAGAACCTTCAATTCTTACTAGTCTCATCTTACGAATCATCTCTTGACGTAGTTCTTCATCTTTTAGGACTTTGCCTACCAATTTGAGTAGTTCTCCAGCCTCACTT
>JAQVOO010000012.1:0-1263 GCA_028702575.1 Sphaerochaetaceae bacterium | reverse complement strand
AGGTACTGAAACATAGCCCCCCTTCGAGAAAAGGACGGCTGGTTTTTCGCGGTACAATAGCCCTAAAGCTTGCCAAAATCCCATAAAAACAGCTACCATATCGGGGAAAAATCGCCACGAAAGATAACGGCGTAACTTACCACTGCGAATTGCATAATAGGGTATACCTGCTTGTTCTACCCACTCTTTTTCCTCAGCTTTTCCACTACCAATCCAAAACCGTTGATAAGGTTGACCCTGCTGACCAAGGAGCAATTGTAACTGGTCATCGACGGCAAAGGCTGGAAAAACGTGTCCGCCAGTCCCTCCTCCGGTGAAACATACTTTCACGCACACACTCCTTTACATGCAAAAAACTATACCACACTCTCCACATAGGCGATATACAGACCCACTCATAATTGGTATACTTTCAGAAGCTTATCATATCTAGTAGAGGAATTTCCATGGCAAAGAGCTTCATCCAAAAATTGTTCGGAACAAAACAGGAAAAAGATTTAAAACAACTTTCTCCCATTGTAAAACTAGTCAACGCTCAAGCTGATTGGGCCCGAAGTATTGAAGATGCTGATTTTCCAAAAATAACCGCCCAACTAAAAAAACGGCTAGCAGAAGGGGAAACACTCGAAGACCTTTTACCTCAGGCCTTTGCCTTAGCTCGAGAAGCAGCCGATAGGGTGTTACATGAACGGCATTATGATGAACAAATCATGGGGGCTATCGTGCTTCACCAAGGGCGAATTCTAGAGATGAAAACAGGAGAAGGGAAAACCTTAACCTGTGTCCCTGCCGCCTATTTGAATGCCTTGGAAGAAAAAGGTGTCCACATCATCACGGTGAACGACTATTTAGCGCAACGCGATACCGAGTGGATGGGACCTATCTATAAATTTCTAGGCTTAACGGTTGGCTCCATAATTAGTGACATGGACAATGAGGCTCGTCGTCAAGCCTATGCATGTGACATTACCTATGGAACTAATAATGAATTCGGGTTCGATTATTTGCGTGATAATATGAAGTGGGATGCTCAAGAAAAGATACAACCTTTGCACCACTATTGTATTATCGATGAAATTGACTCAATTTTAATCGATGAAGCACGTACTCCTCTCATTATTAGTGGCCAAGCCGCTGACGATACCCTTAAAATTCGAGCATCAGATACTATTGTCCCCTACCTAGTACCCTGCCAGCGAGACCCAGAAACACAAGAGTATCCCGACGATGCCACTGGCGATTTTCAGATAGATGAAAAACAAA
>JAQVOO010000011.1 GCA_028702575.1 Sphaerochaetaceae bacterium | reverse complement strand
GGGAAGACTTGAGGGAGCTCTAAGGTGATATTTTTTATTTTTTCTAAAGTCCCTTCATTAAAAATAGAAGTGGGATGTTCAATCGCAATCAAAATAGAGTCTTCAATATTGAATAACTCCTCAGCTTGATCACTAAAGGCAAAAGCTGGATGACTGGCCGGCATATACTCATTCAAGTCTGTTTCAAGCGATGCATTACGGGCTATAGCGCCAATAAAAAGGGCGGTAATACCAATAATCACCAACAAAAGTAAGAGGGGTTTCTTTGCGATTCTTTGTATCAATTTCATGATTCCTCCAGGTTATAGTTATCGCTAACTAACTGATAAGCACATGTGACTTTTCAATTAATTATGAAAGTTGTTTAGTGAGATTTACTTATCTTTGCCAAAGTATCTGCAAGCAGATGAGCTTGCTCAGTAAGAGGAGTATCTGCTCCTCGTAAATGCCATTGTGTAACAGTGAGACGAATAGTGCCAAGCATCGTCTTTCCTAGCTGCTGAGCGGAAAGATCTGTTCGGCAAACACCATGGACCTGAAATTTTTCAATTGCTACTTCGAACATTTTCAACATCTCTTCGAGCATACGCAAGAGTAATGGGCGTAGTTTATTATCAGCATGAAATGCTTCTTCGGTAAAAACAAACAAAGCATAGGCAGGATTAGATTCAATATGGGCAAATAACGTAGTCAAAAACGTTTCTAAGGCATGAGTGAAATTAGAACTTTCAGTTTGTAATATTGTAAATACTGGTGAAATTGATTGTTGCAGGTATTCCAACAATTTTACTAGTAGATCATGTTTATTCTTAAAATGACGATAGATTGCGGGTTCAGACACCCCAATTGCCGTAGCAACATTTCGGACGGTGAGTTTTTGGGCACCCTTCTCTACAATAATCTGCATTGCAACGCCGATAATTTCTTGTTGTCTCTCTGTTAGCACAAATCACATCCTTTATATCTAGTTAACGCTAACTAACATAACAAAAACTAAGACCTTTAAGCAAGAGGTTTTCAAAAAATATTATATATTTTTACCAAATAGGTAGTTCTTAAAGAAGCAAACTCCCAAGAAAATGCCATATTACGCACTTAGGTTGTGTAGCCTTCTTAGAAATTTACTTTGTTTTTGTTTGTTCCATCTCATATAGTTGCATAAAATATGCTGATAAGGGTACTATGTACTGACTACATTAATTGCCGAGGAGGATATATGTATAAATATGAAAAATTATTACAAAGTAAGATGAGTGAAGAGAATTTTGGGAAGGTTGCTGCCTTAAAAAACCCAAAAATCTTTGAATTCATCGGACACTTCGCCGAACATTGCAACCCCGCATCCATCTATGTGTGTAATGACAGCGAAAAAGACGTTCAGTATGTGCGAGAACAAGCTCTAGCTAAAGGTGAAGAGCAACAACTTGCCCATTCCAAACAAACCATTCACTGGGATGGCTATGGCGACCAAGCACGTGACAAAGTAAATACGAAATTCTTAGTCTACAAAGAAAATTTGAAAAAGATGGCTGGTCTCAATTCAGTTGAGTATGAAGAAGGTCTTGCTGAAATTATGCAAATTTCAAAAAACATCATGGCCGGTAAAGATGTCGTGGTCCAATTCTTTTCTGAAGGACCAACAGAGAGTCCTTTTACCATTCCTTGTATTCAGTTTACCGACAGCTGGTATGTAGCTCACTCTGAGTTTATTCTCTATCGCTCAGCTTATAACCACTTTCTGAATATGAAAGAAGAAGAAAAAGATGATTTTTTCCGATTTATCCACTCTGCTGGCGAACTTGATGAATACGGTTCTACAGTCAATCTTGATAAACGTAGAATTTACATGGATACCCAAAACAATATTGTTTACTCGATGAACAACCAGTATGCTGGTAACTCGATTGGCCTGAAGAAACATTCAATGCGATTAGCTATCAATAAGTCTGGCAAAGAAGGTTGGCTCTGTGAACACATGTTCATCATGGCCGCTGTAGATAAAAAGAAAAACCGCAAGACCTACTTTTGTGGCGCCTATCCCTCAGCTTGTGGTAAAACATCTACCGCAATGATTCCAGGCGAACAGATTGTTGGCGACGATATTGCTTATTTCCGAAATCTTGATGGCGAATTTAGAGCTGTAAACGTTGAAGCTGGTATGTTTGGTATTATTAAAGATGTTAACGCCAAAGATGACCCTGTCATTTTTGAAAACCTTATGAAAAACCAGGAAGTAATCTTCTCCAACGTACTACGTGGACCAGATAATAAACCTTATTGGCTTGGCATGGGCGTAGAACCACCTAAAGAGGGTCGTAACCACTTTGGTGAGTGGAAAGAAGGTATTAAAGATGCTAAAGGTAATGAAGTAGGCGTTGCTCACGGTAATGCCCGCTATACCATGCGTCTAGACTACTTAGACAATATCGACAAAGAAGGTTTTGAAGCTAAAGACGGTGTAAAAGTTGAAGGTATCCTATACGGAGGCCGCGACAGTGACATCACAGTTCCAGTTGAAGAATCTCCTAGCTGGAGAGACGGTATACTTTTAAAAGCCGCAACTTTGGAATCAGAGACCACTAGTGCTACCCTTGGAGCAGAAGGGGTGCGCAAGAGCGACCCAATGGCCAACATGGACTTTGTATCCTACCCCCTCGGGGAATATACAATGAACAACATCAAATTCGGAGAAGGGGTGAAAGACACACCCAAAATCTTCAGTAACAACTACTTTATGCGTGGACCTGATGGCAATTTCATGACCAGCAAACTCGCCAAAAAAGTTTGGTTACACTGGGCTGATGGAAGAATTCATGGTGAATATAGTGCGTATGATACACCTACTGGAAAGATCCCCAAATATGATGATCTAAAAGTTCTCTTCAAAGAACACCTGAATGAAGACTTCTCTAAAGAAGACTATAACTACTTGTTCACATTCCGTTGTACAAAATGGATTGAGAAGTTAGAGAGGACCAAAGTTTACTATAAAAAAATGGATCCTAATGCACCACAAGAAATCTTTGATTATTGGGATGCAGCCATTGCCAAAATTAGCAAAGCTAAAGATCAATTTGGTGACTTGATCCTACCTGGTGCTTTTAAGAAATAAGCCCCTAAAAAAATGAATTGGCGCCCCATCAAATCCGGTGGGGCGCTCTTATTTCAAATAATATAATAAAAGGTTGCTACTTCTCCTTTCAAAGTTCAAGGAGTACCATAACATCTTCTTAAAATCCAACTAGTATTTATTTCCCCTTCAAAGGAAAAGATTGAAATTCTGTATTTTTATAGCTCCTCCAACTAACAAGAATATTTAAAAGCAGTGTATACTCAACACATGTACCTGTTCATACTTGTATTGCGTGCGATTACGTGGGAATTACCTCAAAATCTCTTAGGCTTTATAATCTTCGCTATTTTCTTTGCAACCAAACGGATTAAGAACATTTCTATTGAATATTGTCGATGCTTTATTATGAGTCCTATCGCGATTTCTTTGGGTTGGTTTGTGTTTTGGCATTCAAATATAACCATCAAAAGGCACGAATATGGCCACAGTGTTCAATCGCGCATGCTCGGCCCACTTTACCTGATTTTAGTTGGTATCCCATCGCTCTTACGAGCTCTCTATGCGAATTATTATGTTAAAACTTATCAAAAGAATTGGCCTAATTATTTTAATGGTTATCCAGAAAATTGGGCGGACAGATTAGGAAAAGAAAATTAACCTAACCGCCCTACACTCTCGACAATATTGAGACAGTGATCCCCAATTTGCTCGACATGTCGCACAATATCGATGAACAGGAGTTCTGAACGAACATTGGCTCCACCTTGGAGTCGTTTAGAAGCTGATTGTTTTAAACTATTACGCATTTTATTAATGTTGTTTTCCAACTTCACGGCGACCGCCATATTTTCACTTGAGATGTGTTCATTCAGATGGCTACGAATAAAGCGGATAAATTGATTTACTAAATCGACATAAGGTAATAAACTTTCCACCGCTATAGGATCAATTTCAATGTTTTGCTTATAACGGCGTTCGGCTAACAACATCAGATTATAACAACTATCGCCAATGCTCTCTAACTCATTGGTAATACGCATCATACTATAGACACTTCTCGCGCTAACATGATTCATATTATCCATACTACATTGGGAAAGAAATTTCGTAATTTCTTCTTGCATCTGGTCGGTTAGATCTTCCATCTTTTTTTGAGTTTCAACTTCA
This sequence comes from Sphaerochaetaceae bacterium, assembly GCA_028702575.1. Taxonomy (GTDB): domain Bacteria; phylum Spirochaetota; class Spirochaetia; order Sphaerochaetales; family Sphaerochaetaceae; genus JAQVOO01. The sequence goes on along the minus strand of JAQVOO010000011.1, from coordinate 23,132 downwards.
TCTACCATCCGTTTTTCTGGATGACTAAAGATATCCCAAAACCGAGTAAACATATCGGCGATGACGTCAGCCATTTTTGCTAACTCTCGCTTGACCGTTAACAAATAGAGTTCAGGGGTATCCTGCAATGTAGCCCGAATATATTTCAATGTGTATTGTGTAGGAAGACCTTCTTCATCAGGCACAAACTTCGTTACTAAAAACGCAATTTGTTTGATAAAAAAGCTACACACAAAAGTGTTGGTTAAATTAAACATGGTATGGAACATGGCTAAATGCGCCGGCAGAGTTTTTGCACCACTAAGAGCATACACATCTCCAGGAACAATAAAATCTACAAATTGGAGGAAAATATAAAAAACCGGAGTCATCCAAAGAACCCCAAAGACGTTAAATAGGGTATGAGCCCGACTAGCACGTCGTGCATTTACACTGGTACCAATAGATGCTAAGTAAGCTGTTACGGTTGTTCCAATATTTTCACCCAACACAATCGCCGCTGCTGTAGGATAGTCTATCCAGCCGGCATACGCCATGGTTAACGTAATCGCCATAGCAGCTGATGAAGATTGTACCAAAATAGTGAGTACTGCACCCACAAAAATAAAGAGAAAGTAAGAAGCTAACCCATGTCCTGTAAATCGAGCTAATGCTTCCAACATCTCAGGATGGTTACCGATATCAGGGACTGAATTTTTCAAAAATTCTAGGCCAAGAAATAATAATCCAAATCCAATGAGGGTCTCACCTAGATCTTTTTTATTAATTTTCTTAAAAAGGAACAAGGTAAAACCGATGCCGATTGCTGGTAGTGATAATGCACTCATTTTCACTTTAAAACCAAGAATAGCAACAATCCATCCAGTAACCGTCGTACCAATATTGGCACCCATAATAACACCAATGGATTGAGTTAACTGGAGCAGTCCTGCATTGACAAAACTTACTACCATAACAGTAGTTGCAGATGACGACTGTATTATCGCCGTTATGGCAAACCCAGTGAAGATAGCAGCAACGCGATTACCAGTCATAAAATTCAGGATGGACTGTAGACGATCTCCAGCTGCTTTTTGGATACCGTCACTCATAGTACGCATACCAAAAAGAAAGAGCCCTAAACTTCCCACCACCTGCAATACTTGATAAACCATTCAAGCTCCTCTAAAAACATTAAAATGGTACCAGACTCCCCTAAGAATGAAAAGGGGTAAAAAAAGCAGATAGTAAAAACATTACAGTTTCAGGCAGAGCTTTGCTCTAGCTGTACTCCATAACAAATCTTCAAAAGGCCTCCTTCCTTCGGAGCACTCTACCTCTCTTTTGAACAACAGGCTAAATTTCTCTCGGATCTACATCAGCATTATAATCGACTGAGGGGTACCCAAACCCATGAATATGATCGTATTCGTCTCTGAATCCAGCTAAGTCCCCTTCTATTAATGCCGTGCCCTCTTTTTGCAGGTTCCAGCGCCGCTCAACTTCACCTTGGATGTCATCACGCATTTCCCAATCATCAAGACGAATACGACCAAAGTGATCAACGGGAACAGTGCTGTTTTTATACAAGCGTTCTGTGAACAAACGATATATTTGCTGGGTACACTCTTCGTGAAGCCCTTTTTCTTTCATCACTTTATAAAGAAGAGCGATGTAGAGAGGAACAACCGGAATTACTGCACTAGCGCGTGTTACTAATGCCTTATTCACCGAGACATATGCGGCACCACCTACAGCACTCAAAGTTTGATTTAATTCACCAGCAGTTCTTTCAAGATCCTCTTTAGCCTTACCTATAGTACCCTCACGATACACTGGGTAAGTGACTTCCGGTCCAATATACGAATAAGCAACTGTTTTCACACCGTCTGCTAGCAACTTTTTTTCATGCAAAAAATCGATCCATAATTGCCAATCTTCGCCCCCCATCACCTTTACTGTCTCTTGGACCTGTGCATCGGTAGCTTTTTCAATAACTGCTGTCTCAATAATACCCGACGATACATCCACAGAGAGCGCTTGGTAATCTTCTCCAATCGGTTTAAGGACTGACCTATAGGTTTCTCCAGTTACAGGATCAATACGTAGAGGTGAAGCTAAGCTATATACGAGAAGATCGATTTGACCGAGTTCCTTTGCAATTAGAGCCGCAGTCTCCTCTTTAATAGCAAGGGAGAAAGCATCACCAAAAACACTCTTAGCAAACAACCCCTCTTTATGGGCTTCTTTTTCAAAAACATGCGTATTATACCAACCGGGGGTTGCTGTTTTGGTTGCAGTTGGCTCCCTTTCAAAGGAGACATTAATTGTGGCCGCTTTACCTAACATTGTTGCAACCATCCGAGAAGCCAGACCATAACCGGTCGAACCGCCAATCACCAGGACCCGCTTTGGAAATGGACCGCCTACCTTCGGTTGCTTTTCTAACCATGCTAGTTGTTCTTTCACGAAAACGGCACAACCGACAGGGTGTGCTGTTAGAGAAACATTGCGTAAAATCTTTTTCGTTATAATCATACCTACACCCCTTGTTGGTTAGTTCCAATCACACACATCCAAGTCGCTTCAGCGGCTACCTTACCATCTACTAGTATGACACCACTCTGACGGAGCATCATTTTTGAAATACGGAGGTTTTTAACTTCGATTGTTACCTTTGTTCCTGGTAGTATCTGTTGACGAAATTTTACCTTCTCGACAGTTCCAAGAACAAAGAAAGCCCCTTTCTTTAACAGCCCTAACTGCCGCAACCCAGCGCCTCCGCATTGGGCCATCGTCTCAATCAAAATAACACCCGGTACCACAGGATACGTAGGAAAATGCCCTTTAAAAAAAGGTTCCTCCGGTCCAAAATATCGTGTCCCAATTGTGATTTCTTCATTGACCTCTACTAACTCATCTACGAACAAAAACGGATCCCGATGGGTAAGCAACTCTTCAATTGGTTCAAACTCACCACTCATAGCTGTCCCTCCTGGCTCATGATTTATATCCTTTAAGGACTAAAGCTCCATTATGGCCGCCAAATCCTAATGATTCACTTATAACATAACGCACAGAACTTGTCTGGCCTTGATTAGGGACATAATCCAAATCACATGCAGGATCAGCATTGGTAAGATTCAATGTACAGGGAATAAATTGGTCACGAATAGCAAGGAGAGAAATAATAGCTTCAACAGCACCTGCCGCAGCTATCAGATGGGAAGTCATTGACTTAGTTGAAGAAACTTTGAGTTTATACGCATGTTCTTTAAAAGCCAACTTAATAGCATTTGTTTCCATTACATCATTGGCTTGGGTGCTGGTCCCATGCGCATTAATGTAATCAACTTCTTGTGGACTAATACCAGCTTCTTGCATAGCTATTTTCATAGCTCGGGCAGCTCCATTTCCCTCTGGATCGGGCGCGGTAAGATGAAAGGCATCACACGTCATCCCATACCCAGCAATTTCGCCCAAAATATTAGCACCTCGGGCCTTGGCGTGTTCTAATTCCTCGAGTACCAATATTCCTGCACCTTCGCCAATAACGAAGCCATCTCGGTTAGCATCAAATGGACGACACGCCAATTCTGGAGTTTCATTATAAGCTGTTGAAAGAGCTTGAATCCGGCAGAAGCCAGCTACAGCCAATTGAGTAATCGCCCCCTCAGTTCCACCAGTAACAGCTAAATCAACTATCCCAAACTTAATGGCATGGAAAGCGGCTCCAATGGCATCTGTTCCAGAAGCACAGGCCGTAACTGTAGTATGACAAGGCCCTTTTAATCCATATTTCATAGCAATATTCCCAGCTGCCTCATTTGCAATAAGCTTAGGGATGGTCAAAGGTGCTACAGCCCGAGGTCCACGGGTAAACAATTTTTCTAAATTTTCTTCAACAATTTCAAATCCACCAATACCGTTACCGAGATACACTCCAGATCGTTCAACATCGTATCCACCTTCACCAAAGGCCCCTAGTCGAGCTTGATCCATAGCTTGTACTGCTGCATACACAGCATATTGACAAAAGTCAGCCATGTTGCGTATTTCTTTACGGTCAAGAAGATCAGAAGGATCAAAATTTCTCACTTCACCCGCTATTCGAGCAGGATAATCATTGGTGTCAAATTTTGTTAGCGGCCCAATGCCACTTACACCAGCTTTGATATTTTCCCAAAAAGGCTCTACGCGCGTTCCCAAAGGATTCACTGTACCCATCCCCGTAACTACGACACGTCTTGTTTGTTTCATATTAATCCTCTCCCTTCACATCGCCATACCACCATCGATGGCAAGAACTTGGCCCGTTATATAAGAAGCAGCATCGGAGCAAAAGAAGACAACTGCTTCGGCAACCTCCGTAGCACTCCCAATCCGTCCTAACGGGATCTGCGTTTTTAATTGTTCTTTGACTGCTGGAGTTAGAACATCAGTCATTTCAGTCTCGATGAATCCAGGAGCTACTACGTTTACTCGAATGGAACGACTAGAGAGCTCACGAGCTAGGCTTTTTGAAAAGCCAATCAAACCTGCTTTGGATGCAGCATAATTTGTTTGACCTCCATTTCCTATAATCCCCACAACTGAGGAGATATTGACGATAGCCCCCGATCTCTGTGTGGCCATTATCCGGCTAATTCTGCGACATATTAAAAACACAGCGGTTAGATTGATCCGCAAAACCTCATCCCATGCCTCATCGCGCATCCGCATGAGTAAACCATCCCGGGTAATTCCCGCATTATTGACCAATATATCTATCCGTTTAGTCTCTTCTAGGACCGTATCGAGGGCCTTTTCAACCGATTCAGCATCCCCAATATCACAAGCGATCCAATGGACGAGCGGGGAAGGAATTTTTTCCCCCTGCGAGCGAGACAGATACCAGACCTCAATGTTCTCTCGTAGCAAGGCCAGCACTATCTCTCGGCCAATCCCGCGAGATCCACCAGTCACCAAGGCCGTTTTATTAATTTTATCCCTATTCATTTGGTACACCCTCCGCAAGTTCCATTATTTGATTGTACGTTCCAGCGCCTTTACAACTAACACCAAAACCACTCGACTTCCACAATCCTGTTAGAACCGTTCCTGGCCCTACTTCAAGTGCATGAAAAAGATTTTGATCTTCCACTATCGATTGCATAATTGTAGTCCAGCGTACCGGTGAGGAGAGTTGTCGGGAACATGCCTGTTTAGCCTCTCGTCCACTAGTTATTAATTTTCCAGTAACATTAGTATAGACAGGCATTTGTGGAGAAGTAAACATAATAATTTTTAAAAATTCAGCAAATTCCTCCTCAATTTCATCCATAAATGGAGTATGGAAAGGCCCCGACACTCTAAGTGGCACAATTCTTTTTGCCCCAGCCTCTTTCAACTTTTCAGCACAGAGGTTGATCTCCTTCTCTACACCAGATATTACAACTTGAGTAGGACTATTATCATTGGCACAAAAAACCTGTGTAACTCCAGCTTCTTTTAGAATTTTCTGCACTTTTACAAACCCTAGCCCAACAATTGCAGCCATCCCCAGCTCGCCATACTTTTTTTCCGCCTGCGCTGAAGCATTTGCAAACAATTTCCCTCGCTTTGTCACAATAGTAAAGAGGGCCACATCATCTATAATTCCTGCTGCTCGATAGGCGGAAAGCTCTCCTAAGCTAAAACCAGCATGACAGACCAAGCTTAACCCCATTTCCTGCAGCGCTAATGTAGCACTTCTATTCACTAAAGTGATCGCTAATTGCGTATTCTGAGTTTGCATAAGCTCTGCTTCATCACCATTGGCGAGCAAAGACCATAGGTTTTTGCCACTAATATCACTAGCCAACACAAACAATTCACGAACAGTAGCAAACTGAGCATAAAAATCTAAGGCCATTTGTGGTTTTTGAGCTCCCTGACCTGGGTAGCATCCTGCATAATTCACCATATAATCAGATTACCCCCATACGTTAGACCAGCCCCAAATCCAATCGTCATAATTCGTTGCCCGCGCTTGAGCAAACCTTGTTCCTCCATCTCACGTAGTGCAATAGGAATTGAAGCTGCTGATGTATTGGCATAATCTTCAATATTCATAAAAAACTTAGCTTGATCAATTTTTAACCGTTTAGCTGCTGCACTAATAATTCTACTATTAGCTTGGTGGGGAACAATCCAATCGATATCCTCAATTACCAAATGATTACGACTTAAAAGTTCATCCACGACCTCCTTCAAAACCCGCACAGCAAAATTGTAGACTGCTCGACCATCCATATGGAGTTTGTGACCTTGCAGTGGTACTGCAGTATCAAAAGGGGCACTGGTGCCTCCTTGTGGAATACAAAGGTAGGAACCACCACTACCTTCAGCATGTAAAACACTATCTACGATTTCCCCTTCCCCGCCTTGCCCACCTTGAACAAGGACGCAGCCGGCTCCATCGCCAAATAGGACACATGTGTTACGATCGCTCCAGTCAGTTATTGCAGATAATTTTTCTGCTCCAATGACTAAGACCGAAGGGACAGTTCCTGTTGCTACCAAGCCTCGTGCCACCTCTAGGGCATAAATAAAACCGGTACATCCGGCCGAAATATCGAATGCTGGAATAACCTGTAACCCTAATTTTTCTTGCACAACACAAGCTGTTGCAGGAAAACCAAGATAATCCTGCGTAGAAGTTGCCACTACAATTGCTCCAATCTCTGGCAATTGTATGCCATGGCGTTTGAGCATGTCTTTAGTAGCTCCTACGGCTAAATCACTGGTCGTTACAGACTCGTCAGCCAAATGTCTGGCTCCAATTCCAGTATGTGAACGAATCCAATCATCACTGGTATCAACAGTCTGGGCTAGTTCGTCATTCGTCACCCTTCTCGGGGGAACATAAGCTCCGACAGCTCGGACATAGACCTCAGCCAGTTTTTTCATAAAACAATTCCTCCACAATCTAGGATTCTTCTTATTAATTACAATATTTCATATTTTGTCAATATTGACACATTGCCTTCATAACGTTATTATCATCTTGCAAAGGTGGCTTCCAGCCAAAAGGCCCTGGCCCGACACCTCAGGAGGACCGTATGGAAATAAAAGAATTCACTCAAATCATTACAATATTTGAACAAAGCTCATTATCCGAAATGGAAATAACTTCAGAAACTTTCAGTATCCACCTTAAAAAACCTACTACCAATGAATTGAAAGAATTACCTAAAATTATAAAAACTGAAGAAAAAAAAGACGACAAACCAAAGAAATCTACCAAAACAATCACCAGTCCTATTGTCGGAACCTTCTATAGAACCCCCTCCCCCGACTCTCCACCCTATGTAGAAGTCGGGAAACCTATCCGCACCGGTGATGTGGTCTGCACCATTGAGGCAATGAAACTTATGAACCAGATGGAAGCTGAATTTGATTGTGAAATTGTAGCGGTATTAGCCGATCAAGGCAGTCTTGTAGAATTTGGACAACCATTATTTGAGGTTCTTCCACTATGATTCGCTCATTGCTCATTGCCAATCGAGGCGAAATCGCAGTTAGAATCATAAGAACCTGTCAGGATATGGGAATTCGGACTGTTGCGGTTTACTCACAAGCTGATGCTGGATCACTTCATACCAAAATGGCTGATAGTGCCGTGTGCATTGGTCCGCATCCTTCCCATGAAAGTTATCTTAATATGAAAAACATTATCACAGCAGCCTACGCTACTCGCTGTGATGCTATTCACCCCGGAGTCGGCTTTCTAGCAGAGAACCCTTTGTTTGCCGAGGAAGTAGAACGTGCCGGTCTTATTTTTATTGGTCCAGAGCCAAAAACTATGCGCCTAGTAGGCGATAAAGTGCGTTCACGGCACAGTGCACTAGAGGCTGGGATTCCAGTTACTCCTGGTAGCATGGAGCCAGTAAGCAATAGTGAAGAAGGTGCTAAACTGGCCCAACAAATTGGGTATCCTATCATTCTTAAAGCAGCCGCAGGTGGCGGCGGACGTGGCATGCGTATCGTTCATACCCCCAAAGAGCTGCCGCAGGCATTGACTATCGCCTCCCAAGAAGCACTCTCCTTTTTCTCTGATGGGACAATCCATATGGAGAAATATGTAGTTAATCCCAAACACATCGAAATTCAACTCCTTGCAGATGGTCAAGGAAAAGTAATCCATCTTGGTGAACGAGATTGCTCAGTGCAAAAGAACCATCAAAAGTTGATTGAAGAGAGTCCCTCTCCCTATTTTAACGTAGCAATGCGAAAGCAAATGGAGACTGATGCAGTACGTCTCTTTACTAAAATTGGCTACAGAGGAGCAGGAACTATTGAGTTTCTAGTTAAAGATGAAAATTATTGGTTCATGGAAGTCAATGCTCGAGTGCAAGTGGAACACCCCGTTACCGAACTAGTTAGCTTAAGTGATATTATCCGGCAACAAATTCTTATTGCTAGCGGCAAAGAATTAAACTTACCCAACCCAGTTCCTCGGTACGGACATGCCCTTGAATGCCGCATTAATGCCACTAAAGTGGGAACTGTTACGAAGTTTTCCCCTCCATTGGGCCCAGCGGTGAGAATCGACACCCACCTATTCCAGGGTGCAAAAGTCTCACCTTATTACGATGCGCTTGTTGCTAAAATCATTGTCCATACTCCTGACCGACAACAAAGTATCGCAACTATGGTGCGAGCTCTCAGAGAACTCGTAATTGAAGGAATCGAAACAAACGTTGAATCACAAATAAAAATCCTCCTCTCTGAACCATTTCAAAGTGGAATATTTGGAACAGACTTGTATGCCCAAATATATGACGACCCTAAAAAGAGGTGAAATAGATGCAAGTACTTCATGATTGCCCTTCCTGTCATCGCCACATAGCTGACGATGTATTGCAAAAATATCTTTTGGTATGCCCAGAGTGTGGTTTTCATCACCGCATTAATGCTAGCCAAAGAATTGAACAACTGTGCGACTCTGGATCTTTTAAAGAATTTTCCGGCGAGCTTTGCTCCAAGAACCCAATTGAGTTAGATGGCTATACAGAAAAACTTCTTCAAAACCAGCAAAAATCAGCTATGAATGAAGCTGTCGTAACGGGAACTTGTACCATTGAAAAACATCAGGCAGTGCTTGCCGTTATGTCCTTTGATTTTATGGGTGGAAGCATGGGTTCCGTTGTGGGTGAAAAAATTACCCAGGCAATGTTCCAAGGAGCGTTGAACAATATCCCGGTCATTATTTGTACAGCTAGCGGTGGAGCCCGTATGCAGGAGGGAATATTCTCCCTCATGCAAATGGCAAAGACTGCCAGTGCGGCTGCCCTTCTAGAGCAAACTAAAGTTCCTTTATTTATCGTTCTAACCCATCCTACCACTGGTGGTGTCACCGCATCATTTGCGATGCTAGGAGATGTTATTTTAGCTGAACCAGGAGCTTTGATAGGCTTCGCGGGACCACGTGTAATTGAAGGAACTATCGGACAAAAGCTACCAGAAGGTTTTCAACGGGCCGAATTTCAACTTGCAAAAGGCTTTGTCGATATCATCGTCCCTCGTGATAAATTACGGAATCAACTCTCATTCTTGATCCGTACTCATAAGAGTAATTTAGGAGAAACATATGAGCAAGACGCATAAAGAACTATTAAAAACTTCTGTTTCCCGGTTGGAAGAGATTGCCTCAAGTGATCCAAGAATAAAAGAACGCTCTTCGTGGGATTGTGTCTTGCTCTCTCGACAGCAAGGTCGCCCAGGAACAACTACCTACATCAACATGATCTGTGATGAGTTCACAGAACTACATGGGGATCGTGCATTTGGCGATGACCCCGCTATGATAGGCGGTATTGGAACTATTGCCGGACGAGCCATTACATTTATTGGAAACCGCAAAGGGATGAACCTCAGAGAAAACATTGCTTACAATTATGGTATGAGTAACCCTGAAGGGTATCGTAAAGCCCTGAGATTAGCAAAACAAGCTGAAAAATTTGGACGACCTATAGTCTGTTTCATTGACACCCCCGGTGCATTCCCCGGTATAGGGGCTGAAGAGCGGGGTATTGGGGAGGCCATTGCCCGCAACCTTAAAGAGTTTTCTACCCTTAAAGTACCCATACTGAGTTTTATAATCGGTGAAGGAGGTAGTGGCGGAGCATTAGGTATAGGCGTTGGTGATAAATTATACATGCTCGAAAATGCGGTTTATTCGGTAATTACACCAGAAGGGTTTGCTTCAATATTGCTAAGAGATCCTTCCCGCGCACAAGAGGCGGCTGAAGCGATGAAAATGACGGCTCACGACCTTAAAAGATTTACCATCATCCACGATATTATTCCTGAAGTGCCGGAAGGAGCCCACCATAACCCGCAATTTACTGCAAAAGCAATTAAGGAAACTATTATCCGGGACCTCGACACACTCTGTGCCAAACCGCCTGCTAACCTAGTTCGCTATCGAATTCGAAAAATTCGCGGCATTGGCGAGTTTGAAGGTTCTGCAACATGGTGGACAACTCTATTAGAGGTGTTTAAACTTACTGAGGATCTGAAATAATTTAACCTTTCTTCAATACCGTTGGCAGATGCCCACGCAACTCCCACTTCCGGCTACTCTCACACATCTGAGAATAGAGCTCTGTAAACTGGGTAATCTCATCCATACCAGTGAATAACAGGCCATATTCATTGAGGAGATCAAACACTTCCTGCATATCATCTCCCACAATACAGGTATCTGAGATCTCATCCATCAAATCTTCAATTTGTTCACCATCAGGCAGACGATACCCCGATAAGAACTCCATCATGGCACTAACTGCAGGGGATTGATCATCGTAAGGAGTTTGGAAATATTTTATCAACTCTTCACGGCTAGGAGAATAATACGAGACTTCTTTTACATTATCGAGGAATTGGGAGACCTCTTCCTCTGTTTTAAAATAGGAAGAAATGACTAGCTCATTATCGAACCACCAATAGTATTGAACTTTCCCCAATTCGACCAATTCATCTTGAACCATAGCTGGAGTCATATTTTCTTCTTCATACTGGTTCCAGACAACTGCAAATTGGTCGATATCGAGAACTCCATATAAATTCGATAATGCCACCGCATAGGCATCAAGACGTTGATGTAAGTCTACCTTCATCCAGAAGTTTTGTTCGGTTAAAACTTCTAACTCTGGCAACAACTCACGAGGGATGATTGCTGTAAAAGAATCTCCTGTTTTGAACAAATGTAAAAAGCCAAAGTTTTGGACATGAGAGATATCACGGAATTGTAACTCGTCGGCATCGACTTCGATGGCGGTTTTTCCTTTAAAACTTGTTAAAAACTCTAGGTTCACTGCTGGTAAATAGGGTAAATAATGGGGAAAATGACCAACAACATGATCAGCCAAAGTCTCTATCAACTGTAATTTTCGCGTGGAAGAAGGTATGTGTACGGCATGATCTTCAGCCAACTCTTGCAGATGTTTTTTTGTATAATAGGCGAGGCACTCTGCTAGAGTGTGCACAGGCTTCTTAGTTAACGCAGCATTATGCAATAACTGGCGATTCAATGAGGGTTCAGCTTCCATACTGCTCCGTATTAGGTCCTTGGTGAATACCGGTAACGGATGCATTTCACGCTTACGCGTTGTGTATCCTTTATCTTTCATATCTTTAATGTAACACATCAAAGCCAAGTCGCAAAGTGTCGAGCGAGCTCCTTTAGGTGTTCCATTGTAATTCGGCTCTCTTTTACAAAAGAATTATCTTCCAGAGACCCTAAAACAGCTTTTACCTCTTCATCATTACGATAGACAATTTTGCTAAAGGGTTCTTCAAAGTCTTTCTGACGAGACCGAACTACCTCAATTGCATTTTGCTCACACAATAATAAAAACTGCTGTATAGCATAGTTCCATTGCTCCTCTTCTAGCTGCGCTACCCGTAATAGTTGTTGTAACACCTGTAATGCGACAATAGCCTTCACTCTGGGGTACTCGCCCCACCAACTGTCATACTGATCATGAATAGCTTGCCAACTCTTCAATTGCTGTCCTTCTACTTGTTGGATTAAACGGAGGATCTGTGGTTCTGAAACTAATTGCCCTCCCATATTTTTAAAAGGTCCACTTACTGCTTCACGATTGCGAAAAGACTCTTGTAACCAGATATTTGTCTCTTGTTGAAAAGAATATACCGATAATTTATGTTGATTAACATACTCTAATAAAATTTTCATCGTCCCAAAAATCAACATTTCGCGATATCCACGGTAACCTTCCGCCACCTTGAGAACCAAGGCAGGAACAGCTGAACGTTCAATCCCAGTAGCCAATACAGTTAAGTCAGCTACCTGCTCAGGATGCGTTTCTAAGAGTATTCGTCCCTGTTCTCGGATTGCAGAATTATTAGCTACGAGGTGTGGAGCAATTAACGAAGCCTTGATGGCGGCTTGGCCAACCCATAAGGATAACAAATCCATAGCTAAAAGGATCTCTTCCATCGTATCAGGAGCCATATATTCGGTCTCGACATGCTGTCCTGGAAATACCCGTTTATCACGATTTTTAAATTTCCATTCATTCCGTTCCAGCGCATACCGATTATAGAGCCACCAATAAGCCGGCATAAGGGTCACTTGCTCTGTACTTTCCTGATAACCCACCATTGAAAAAGGAATTGGCACATGTAATTCATGAGGATAATCACCCTTTATAATTAAAGTAAACGAAGCAAATACACTATTAAATTTTAGTGAACTTGATAAAGCAGGCCAAAACCCCCGTCCGGCCCGTAGTTCACCATCTTTACCACGAGTGTTATGGTTTGACCCAAGATTTGCCCCTGCAGCCATATTCGACTGCCCCATTATCAAGGCGGCAATGAGGAAGGAATTATTATGGTGTTGTTCGTGAAAGGGAAATACTAACGTATTTAAAACTTCACAACAGCTAATTGTGGAATTATCCCCAAGAACAGAATTGAGTAACCGTGCCCCGTATTTTAGATTACTGTTGTTACCCATTACAAAACGGACTGCCTTGACCCCGTAAAACACACGACACCCATAACCAATAATCCCATTAACTAGTTCAACCCCCTCTCCGATTTGAGTAGGACTAGTGGCATGCGAACGAATTGTCAGATTTTTTAACTTGTTAGCTCCCTTCACATAGACATGCGGTCCAAACTGTACGTCCTTAATAACCCGGCATGATTTAATCACCGAAAAGGAACCTACTTCAGCATACCAGCCCAAACGGGTATCGCACTCTAACTCCGTTAATTCTAACAACCGCTGCCGGAAAAGTTCTTTTTCACGGTACGTACCCCACAGCCAAGCATCTCCGCATAGTAACGATTCAAAAGGGAGCACTGAACGAGATTCCTCTTCATTCATAATGTTGAGCCAAATACGTACTGACTCTTCTTCACCATCTTTTACTATTCCATTGCCAAACTTGGCATGGTTGGTTGCATCCATTTCATCTATTTCACTGAGAATACACTGCTGACCAATAATAAAATGGGAAAGATAACCACAACGATGAATAACACTATGGCGCCCAATATCACAAGAGATAATGTGACTGTCACGAATCCCCTCTGGAAGAATAAAATCATGGTAACCCACGGTATAAGGAGTCATTGAGCCAATACGAACTAATCCATAAAAATAATTATTGCGAATGAGCGTTAAATCAATCGGATCTTCGACCCAAACATCGCACCAGGTTGGACAATAATTACCTTGTTGCTCTAGTTGTATTTGTTCTTCAGCTGTTAACGGCCGCCAGACAGCTTGCCAATCGGCAATTTGTTGATTTCTTAGGTAGTATTCATCTTTGTCAGGAGGTATATGTGCACCAGTAATAAAGTCATACCCATAATCTTTAATTGGTTTTCTCTTCATATAAAGAGATCATACACTGTTAGAGAATGACAAGCAATGTTTAGCTAAAAAAAGCACTTTGGATTAATACCATATAGACTACGGTTCCCACCCCAATACTAAGGAGAGTATTTCGCCATTTCAGATGGATCAAAGCGGTGATAATGACCCCTATAATCTCGTTGACCCAAAGAGAATATCGTATACATGAAATATCTTTTACACAGTAGATCAACAAAGCCGCCATAACAGCAGGTGGCAACACCTCTCCGATATAGATGACCGCTTGCGGTATAGTTCGGTTTTTATTCCCAAAGAGGAGAAAAGGAGCTACCCGGGTAATAAGGGTACAAATAGCAGTCACTCCAACAATCAGCAAAGAAGGTAGTATGTTCATCTGCTTGGCTCCACTACATTGCGCATTATGAGTAACATCAGCACCGTTACGATAAGAGCGGGTAATAAAAATTGGGCAGGCCCCAGCCAAATAAGCGCTATTGTAGCACAGACAAATCCAACAATAGAAGGAAGATGATTTTTACTATTGAGCCATTGTTCAACGACAATTACGGTAAACAAAGCGGTCATAGCAAACTCAATTCCAGTAATATTAAAGGTGATATAAGATCCAAGCAGTGCGCCAAGCGTTGATCCTATTACCCAATAACTTTGATTGAGTAAGGCCATCCACCAAGCCAGATTATCACGGTCTTCGGTTGATCCGACCTCGCCTGCTGCACAAAGCAGCGCATACGTTTCATCGGTTAAGGCAAAAATCATATAGAGTCCACGCTTCCCCATCTTTTTGAATCTTTCAATAAAAGACAATCCGTAGAAAAGGTGCCGAGAATTGACTAATAATGTAGTGACCGCTACCGTTGTTAAAGGTGCTTGTTGAACTAGCAACCCCACTAACACAAATTGCATGGAACCAGCAAACACAAAAAGACTAATCCCTAAAGCCCATACCCAGTGGTACCCCGCTTTTTGTAACAAGAGGCCAAAGGCTATCCCAAGCACGAGGTATCCCATCATTACCGGAATTGTCCGTAAAAGAGCTTGCTTTATAATTGCTCGACTAGACATGGAAACCCCTTAACACAAGCTAGAGGGCAAGATGCATTGCCTCACGCATAAGGGCAACTTGGGCATCACCAATTTCACTTGCTTTACGACTTCCAGTAATAATAATATCTCTTACTTCATCCATATGTGCTTCATAATAAGCCCGCTTTTCCCGCATGGGTTCGAGCAAAGTATTGAGACTTTCAGCGAGAATTTTTTTACACTCCACACATCCAATTTTAGCTGTACGACATTTTTCGGCAAGTTCTTCATAGCGATCTGGAGTAAATATTTTATGGTACTTGGCCACATTACAAATCTCAGGATTACCTGGAATATCCTTAGTAACACGAGCTGGATCGGTGACAGCTTTGCGTACCTTCTCATTAACCTCTTCGGGAGTATCCGAAAGATAGATAGCATTACCCAAACTCTTACTCATTTTGGCATTGCCGTCCAACCCAGCCAGCCGAGGAGTAGCACTCAATTTTATTTTAGGCACTGTGATATTAGTGCCATACATATTATTGAATTTACGGACAATCTTACGGGATAATTCAAGGTGCGGGATCTGGTCTTCCCCGACTGGGACTAAATCGGCATTACAGAAAGTAATATCGGCCGTTTGACTCACAGGATATCCCAAAAATCCATATGAGAGCTCTTCATATCCGTACTGTGCAGCTTCAGATTTAATTGTAGGATTATGGCGCAAAGCATTTACACTGACTATCATTGAATAAAAAATTGTCATCTCGGCAATTGCCTTGACGGCACTTTGCTGCACAAACGTGACTTTATTGGGATCTAATCCCACAGAAAGATTATCGATAGTAACATCATATATACTGGTTTGCAATAATTCAGGATGCTCAAAATGTGTTGTCAGCGCCTGCACGTCAGCTAATAAAATAAAAGTATCATAGGTGTCTTGCAATGCAACACGATTGATGAGGCTACCTACATAATGCCCTAAGTGCAATCTTCCAGTAGTCCTATCTCCAGTTAATATTCGCTTCTTCGGTTGATTCATTACATCGCCCCCTCTATATATGTAAAGTCCAGTATACAACAAATCAGCAAAGAGAAGAAAGTAGCAAGGAACATGAAAGCGTCTCTATACATTTGCACGATACAATGAGGCCTATTTATTGCTTATTAAAACTTTTCAACGACGCCTAGAAACCAGATCAGGCAACTATTTTCATAAATAGAGCGCATTTGTCGGGCATTCATCGATGCATTGCATACATAAAATACATTCTGTTCCATGTAGGCGCTTTGGTGAATTGTCTATCATATCAACGTCCATGGGACATCTCTTTATGCATTTCCCACAAGAGATACACTTTTCCACGTTATTCTTTACTCGTAGCAGTGAAAAATAACTTGCTGGTTTTAGGAAAACAGTGATCGGACAGATATATTTACAAAAAGCTCGGTTATCATGAAGAGCATATGCTAGGATTATTCCGATCCCATAATAGAGTACATTACCGATTATAAAAGACCAAAACATAACTTTGGACATGTTAGGGATATGTAGCAAAAACAGAGTTCCAACAAATAAAAATGATCCTAAAAATACAATATATCGAATAAACCCTATTGCTAATCTGGGTTGTTCAGGGATTTTATAGGGTAATAAATCAAGGACCATAGCTGTCCAACAAGCATATCCGCACCAACCACGCCCAAATAATAAGGGGCCAAATATTTTTGCAACGGCATAGTGGATAAGAGACGCTTCAAAAACACCTAAAAACAAATAATACCAAAAGCCTTCCAACTGCATATTTTCATTACACAGGATCCCCAAATAAACAAGCATGTAAAGTCCTATGGAAAATTGAACAATATTTCTAGCATATCTATTTCCTTTGCTATAAAACAATATTCCTAAGGCTAGACAAGAACCTATATAGGTAAAGTTTATTAGATAAAAGATATTATCCATTGTCAGCCAGAGGGAAACTGCAACTATTTCAAATAAAAACCACATCCCCAAAGGAAGCACATATCGTTTCACGTAATTCCCTCACTTTAAAGGTTCATTGTAGAATGAAGTACAAGAGTAAAATAGAACAGAAACACAATCAGAAATTAATACACAACAATAGGGAAATTCCTGTTATGGATCTTACTCGTAAGAATACCATATCCCAGTTCAAATATCTTACATTACCATGCATTGCAATCAATTTAAAAACAGTTTAACGGAGGTTTTTACCTAGAGCAAAAATCATAATTCCAAGCAAAAAGGTACCAATTACTAGCATCTATACGTTAATGTTAAAGGTATGCTACCATTTATCAATACACAGGAGGAAACTCATTATGGCAAAAAAAAGTTCTTTTATTGCAGAATTTAAAAAATTCATCTCACGTGGAAACGTAATGGACTTAGCCGTAGGAATCATAATTGGTACTGCCTTTACGGCGATTGTAAAATCGTTAGTGAACGATATTATTATGCCAATTGTTGGTCTGGTACTTGGAGGGGTTAACTTTACCCACCTACAAGCAACCTTACGCAAAGCTGTTGGTGAAAAAGCTCCCTTGACTCTCACCTATGGTATGTTCATTCAAGAAGTAATCAACTTTTTCATCATCGCTTTTGTTGTCTTTATAATTGTGCGCAGTTTTAATAAGTTCCGTGAAAAAAAAGAAAAAGTAGAAGTTCCAGCACCAAAGGCAAAACCTGTTGTACCAGCAGATATTGTATTACTCACAGAAATCCGAGATTTATTGAAAAAGAAGGACTAACCAATGGAGCGAAAACCGTATGGTTCAAATGTGTTGATCACTGGAGCGACTTCTGGAATTGGTCGCTCATGCTTACTTTTATTTGCTGAAAAAGGGTATCAGGTGTGGGGAGTCTCCCGCTCAGGTACTTTACAAGAAACCTTACCATCTAACGTGCACCTAGCTGCTATGGATGTTACTGATGATCATGCAGTTGAAACGGGAATCGCTCAACTATGGCAGGATGCAGAAAAAGCAACCGGTGATGGCTTTGGGATTATCATTCACTGCGCTGGCTTTGGAATAGCCGGTGCAGCTGAAGATACTCCGCTGGCAGAAGTCTATCAGCAATTCGAGACTAACTATTTTGGTGTTCTACGAGTAAATCTCCATCTTCTACCTCGCATGCGTGCTCGAGGAAATTCACTAGTAGTTGTACTTGGCTCAATTGCTGGAAGGATTAGCATCCCTTTTCAAAGCCACTACAGCGCTACAAAATTTGCTTTAGAAGCTTATGTTGAAGCTTTACGCATTGAAGGAAAGGCCTACGGCATTCAGGCCGTCATCGTTGAAGCTGGCGACACTAAAACTCCCTTTACAGTAAAACGGCGCATGGCGATTCCCGAAGGCTCTCCCTATAGTGAACAGGCCCACAAATCAGTCGCCAAAATGGAAAGTGACGAACAAAAAGGTTCTCCACCAATCAAAGTGGCTATGGCTGTCTATAACATAGCGATTAAAACAAATCCGCCATTGCGCACAGTAGTTGGATTTACTTATAAGGTACTCATGGTGCTTAAGCGCTTCTTACCTGATCGCCTTGCTACTTGGATTATTAGTCGCATGTACCTCTAGCATAGTTCCATTACCTAAAGCCACGATAAACCTGAGGAACTCCTGCTCTGAGAAACTGCCCTTCACCAGGCGTACCCAAATAAACATCATCTCCCATTATTAAGCGACCTCGTGCATAGGTCATAATGGCTTTACCTGCCACCCCAAATCCTTCATACGGAGTATAACCAGCTTCACTGTGGAGAGTTTCTGCAGATAGTGTCCATAAGTGTTCTGGATCAAAGATGACAATATCGGCATCGCTACCGACACGCAGAGAACCTTTTTGCGGGTAGAGGCCAAAAGCTTTAGCTGGAGCCGTTGAAAGAAGACGCACCATATGCGAAAGAGACATACGACTTGAAGCTACCGCAAATGTATGGATCAACGGCAAGAGTTCTTCAGTACCTGGAATACCGGGGAAAGTTAAACGACAATCATCAGAAGCTAATTTCTGAGCCTTCGTGAACGAACAATGATCAGTTGCGACAACTTGAATCTCCTTAGCGACCAAAGCATCCTGCAAGGTCAGTTTGTCTTCAACACTTCGTAATGGCGGTGTCATAATATACAAAGGTCCATCATCTCGTTCTAAAAATGAGGAGTCTAACAACAAATAATGGGGTGTAGTTTCCACAATCAGGGAAACCCCTTGAGAGCGCAATTCTCTGACTGCGTCTAACCCACGAGCACTGGAGAGATGGACAATATAAAAAGGCATATCAAACTCTTTGGCTAACTTACCTATGTCCATAATTGCACGATATTCAGCCTCAGAAGGACGTAGTAAAGGATGATCGGCTGGCGTATAGGTCCCGGTATGCTGTTGGTTGGTCTGCTCAATTAACTCATCGTCTTCACAGTGAACACTCACCATGAGAGAGAGTTTTTTACAAGCAGAAAATAATTCGCGTAGTCCTTCCTTCTCAATAAGATACCCAACATTTTTATAGGTCGTGAAGATCTTAATAGTGGTAACACCGTGCTCCTTGAGCTCTTTTAGTTCTGAGACCAATGCCTTGGGGATGCCATACACCCCCTGATGCAATGCAAAATCAATAGCCATTCCCGCTGACATAGCTGCAATACGGTCCTGAGCTGACTGCACTAGAGGACGGGTTTTATCATGGTCAGCAAAATCAATAACAGTCGTTATACCCCCAAAAGCGGCCAACTTAGAACCTTCAGCGAAGCTGTCAGCCGTAACCGTCCCCCGCGAGATCAAATGATAGTGAGTGTGGGCATCAATGAGTCCCGGCATTACACACAACCCATCCGCTGGTACTACAGTAGTATCAGGAGGAACTTCATCAAGTTTTATATGGGAAGCTATGCGGGCAATCTTCTCACCTTCAATGAGCAAATCGGCTCGCCAAGAGCGATCTGATTCGACTAATAAACCATCTTTTATCAATATCGTATTCATATCTCATAGCATACTATTGAAGAGCAGAGTTAGCAAATAGTTTCTATCAAACTATTGTTTTATCGACTGTGATCGTTGTTCTAACATCGCCACAGTTATTTTTCTTTCTCTCTCCAACGTAGCACTGGAAACTTAGCAGCTCGAATCTCATCTAGACGTCTAACTTCGGTTGTCCGAGGGGCTTCTTTGAGTTCTTTGGATTTAGTTTTAGCTAAATCTGCAAGTTCTAACAAAGTCTCGACCATCGCTTCAAGATCTTCAATCGCCTCGGTCTCCGTTGGTTCAAACATTAGGGCCTCATGCACAATAAGAGGGAAGTACATTGTTGGTGGATGATAACCATGATCTAACATCGCCTTTGCCAAATCGAGAGCACTGACTCCATATGCTTCCTTATAATCCTGTAAGGATAAAACAAATTCATGCATACAGGTCGTACCATAAGGTGCCTTAAACTTTTCAGACAATAAGCTCAACATATAGTTGGCATTCAACACAGCATGCTGAGAAGCTGCACGTAGTCCTTCTTTACCCATCGTCAAGATGTAGGCATAAGCTTTAACCAATACCAGAAAGTTGCCCCAAAAACCACTCACCTTTCCAATTGAATTTTCAGACTCCCAATCCCAGGCGAATCCTGTAGCAGTTTTAACAATATTTGGCTTGGGCAAGAAAGGTACCAACTTTTCGCCTACCAGAACCGGTCCAGCTCCCGGGCCACCTCCGCCATGGGGCGTAGAAAAGGTTTTATGGAGATTCAAATGAACTACATCAAATCCCATATCTCCAGGACGGGCCATCCCCATTATGGCATTCAGGTTGGCTCCATCGTAATACAATAGCCCCCCACAGTCATGCACCATGTCGGCAATCGGTTTAATATCCTGTTCAAATAACCCCAAGGTATTAGGGTTAGTCAACATAATCCCAGCTATTGAATCATCCAAAAGATCTTCAAGGGCCCTAATATCGACTAAACCACGAGAATCGGCAGGAACCTCAACAATAGAAAAACCGTTCAATGCCGCCGAAGCCGGATTGGTACCATGAGCCGAAACAGGCACAATTACTTTTGTCCGTCCGGTATCACCGCGTTGCAAATGATAAGCCCTTATAATTTTCAATCCAGTATATTCGCCATGAGCTCCAGCCGAGGGTTGCATAGTCCCCCAGTCCATTCCAGTTATAGCGGCTAGAGAGGAAGTTAAATCATACAGCAAAGCTAGCGCGCCCTGCGTTGTTTCACCATCTTGTAAAGGATGTAAGGCGGAAAAACCCTCTAAGGCCGCAACATGATTATGTAATTTAGGGTTGTACTTCATGGTACAACTACCTAAAGGATAAGGACCATGATCCACCCCAAATGCCATTTTCGCTAAATGGGAGTAGTGACGAACAACACCTAGCTCCGATAACTCAGGAAGAATGGGAGCATTCTGTCTAGCAAGATGCGCTGGCAAAGCACTACTGATAGGAACATCAGAGGGGGGAAAAGTATAGCCAAATCGGCCAGGACGCGATAACTCAAATACTAATGCTTTACTCATCTCAAAACCTCACTTAACACATCTACATACTGATCCAATTCGGCTTTAGTACGTTTTTCTGTAACTGCCACAATGAGTGTAGCAACATCGGCAGGACGACCTGTCAAAGAACCCAGACGAACTCCTCCATGTATACCTTGTGCAGAAAGTGCTGATAGGGCTTTTTCCATCAAAGGTACCGAATCAAACACTATCGGAAATTCACACCAGTAAGGAGCTTTTCCACCTACTACCACATGCGCTAATTCTGCTATGTTATTAGCCAGATAGTGAGCTTTATCACGGCTTTGACTAGCCACTTCGACCATTCCAGAGTGCCCCACTAACGCGATGTAAACTGCGGTAGTTAAAGCTGCTAACGCTTGATTCGAACATATATTGCTCGTTGCTCGCTCTCGCTTAATATGTTGCTCACGTGCCTGAAGGGTAAGGGTAAAAGCCCGTTTACCTTCAATATCTACGGTTTGTCCAACCACACGTCCAGGTAATTTACGCATCAATTTTTCTTTTACTGCGATGTAACCACAAGAGGGACCTCCAAAAGCACTAGGAAGTCCTAACGGTTGAGTATCCCCGATGGCAATATCAGCCCCCCACTCGCCTTGAGAACGCTGGAGAACTAAAGAGAGTGGATCGCTAGCAATTGTACACAAAGATCCTTTCGCCTGAACTGTTTCTGCAAGATTAGTATAATCTTCAATAAACCCATAGCGGTTAGGACTTTGAACAATAACACCCGCCACTTGATCATCTAAGAGCTCTGTTATAGCTGAAACATTGGTAGTCTGGTTGTGTTCAGGTACTACTTTAATCGTATAATCAGTTCCTAAAGCCCAGGTTTGTAACACCTCTAGCATAAAGGGGTGCACAGTTTCAGAAACAAGCACGGTACTACTTTTCCGCTTTGACGCCAACATGATGGCAGCTGCTTCAGCAGCTGCTGAATGGCCATCATATAAGGAGGCGTTAGCAACATCTAATCCAGTGAGTTCACATAGCATAGTTTGATATTCAAAAATTGCTTGGAGCAATCCTTGAGAGATCTCTGGTTGGTATGGAGTATAGGCAGTAACGAAGGCCGGTAAAGCAGCAATATCTTTAACAGCTGCCGGAATAATACGATCGTACGAACCCATCCCAAGAAAAGAGATGCCCACCCGGTTCATACTAGCGAGAGCTTTAAGCTTTCTTAACACCTCTTCTTCGGTCAATCCAGCTGAAATTGGCAACTCTTGCGTGTAGCGCACTTCAGGTGGAATAGTATTAAATAGGTCATCCATTGATGCAACTCCAATCGCACGTAACATACGTGCTCTATCTGCATCAGAATGGGGAATATAAGGGATCATGACGCCTCCTATGTAAAATCTAACATGGCTAGTGTAGAACAACAGGAGACGTCTTGCAACGAGGATTTAATAAATATTTAGTTCGACCACTTTAAACCAACCGAAGCGGTTAACGTAGCAATATTGTTTTGTGAATAACGATTATCACTTACCGACCAGCTGTCACTAGGATAACTGCTTGTTCCATTCGATGTACCACCAAAGAAACGAGCAACGCCGAACAACTCAAACCCATTACGAAGTGCATAACTCATACGCAGTGAAGCATCAAGAATAGAACCCTCAAAGTCAAAATCAGCACCATTAAA
>JAQVOO010000106.1:4214-7078 GCA_028702575.1 Sphaerochaetaceae bacterium | reverse complement strand
ATTGGGCGGTAACTCTTACTCTATCTTCCTCCTTATAGACTAGAGGCTGCTTATAAAGATTCCAGCGCCAGAGCGGCACATATCCCACTTGGTGGGCAATACACACGATATCTTCTTGATGTAAGGTAGGGCACATCGTTGTGCGGATTTCGTAAGGAACAGACGAATCTCTTAATAAGGAGAGGGTAGAGGCGACCAATTCTCCTTGAGCATTTTTGCCACATATTTCTTTGTACCGTAGCCAAGGCGCTTTAACATCGAGAGCAATGTAATCAAGTAAACCTTGCTGAATTAGTGCTGAAATAACCTTAGGACGACTCCCATTGGTATCGAGTTTTACCAGATATCCCAGTTTTTTTATCACAGTAATACATTCAGCCAGATCTGATTGTAAAGTTGGCTCTCCACCACTAATCACGACCCCTTCAAGTAATCCAGCCCGCTTTTCTAAAAAAGAATAGAACTGCTTCAATGAAATTTTTGGCTCAGAAACCTCTCTATTTCCACAACTATTATTGTCGATAAGAGGTCGATTATGACAGTAAAAACAATCATATTGGCACCCTTGGGTAAAGACAATACAAGCAAGACGCCCTGGATAATCCAAGAGCGTCGATCCCATTAATCCTCCAATTTTCATAGTGCCAACTGGTGTGATGATATTTTTGGCATAACATAGGATGTACGCAACCGATGTTCTTCTCGCTTGCCAGGATGAAAATCTCGTACCGGCCGTAAATAACCTACTACGCGTGTCCAGACTTCGGTCTCTCGCCCACATAGCGGACAAACGGCAACTTCCCCAGTCAGATAACCATGCTCATCACACGTTGAAAAGGTTGGAGTGAGCGAAACATAGGGTAGCTTATAATGTGAAAAAATATTTCTTAGAAGAGTTTTAGCTACCGAAGTATCCTTAATACGTTCTCCTAGATAAAGGTGTAATACCGTGCCACCAGTATACTGACATTGCAAATCGTCTTGGAGATCCAAAGTTTCAAAAAGATCATCAGTGTACCCCACTGGTAACTGGGATGAATTAGTATAATATGGCACTTCAATACCAGCTGTAATAATATTGGGATAATCTTGACGATCCAATTTTGCTAAACGATAACTGGTACCTTCAGCTGGCGTAGCTTCTAAATTATAAAAATGTTTGGTTTCTTTTTGATGTTCAACTATTTTTTCACGTAATAGATTCAAAGTCCGCAGGGCAAAATCTTGCCCAAATTGGGTAGTAAGACTACCATCACTGCCAAATAGGTTAAGCGCAGCTTCTTCCATTCCAACCAAACCAACGGTACTAAAATGATTGGCCCAATACGAGCCTTCGCGTTCTTTTATTTCAGCAAGCCAACGAGCACTAAAAGGATACATTCCTCGTTCAGTTTCCTGTTCAACAATTTTTCGTTTTAATTCAAGGCTTGTAACAGCGACATTAACTAAGGCAACTAATCGAGTCTGAAAATCATCCTCGTCTTGAGCTTCATAGGCCAAACGAGGGAGGTTCAGCGTTACTACTCCGATTGAACCTGTCAAAGGATTTGAACCAAATAATCCCCCACCCCGCTTACGTAACTCGGTAGTATCCAGTCTAAGTCGGCAACACATCGAAAGAGCATCCTCAGGAGAAAGATCACTATTCACGTAATTAGAGAAATATGGAATTCCATATTTACACGTCATTTCCATAATAGCATCGGCTACAGGACCTTCCCATGAAAACTCTTTGGTAACGTTAATTGTTGGAATGGGGAAAGTGAAAACACGACCACTGGCATCGCCTTCCATCATTACCTCACAGAAGGCTAGATTAAATATATCCATTTCGGCCTGGAAATCGCCATAGGTGGCATCAAGTACTTTACCACCAATAATTACCCCTTGATTACGCATTCGTTGTGGGACCGTGAGGTCAAAAGTTAGGTTACTAAATGGACACTGAAAACCAACTCGAGTAGGAACATTCAGATTAAAGACAAATTCTTGTACTGCTTGTTTTACCGCACGATAGTCTAATGCATCATAGCGAATAAAGGGAGCACAGTATGTGTCAATCGAAGACCAAGCTTGAGCACCAGCACTTTCTCCTTGTGTAGTAAAAGTCGCATTCACTATTTGTCCTAATAGTGATGGTAAATGTTTAGCCGGTTTCGAAGAAACCTTTCCGGTAATTCCCCCAAATCCCATGAGCAACAACTGCTGGAGATCCCATCCACAACAATAGGGCCCAAAGAAGCCTAAATCATGGATATGGAGAGCTCCTCGCAGATGGGCATCACGAATCTCAACTGGATATACTTCATGTAACCAATACTGTTTAGTAAAAGATTCACGAATATAGTTATTCATCCCATTCACTGATTTACGGGTATTCGCATTTTCTTTAACTAACCAATCGGTATCATCCAGATAATTGCGAAACAGTTTTTGGGTTGCATCGATTAGGATGCGACCTTCCCGCACTTTGCGACGCTCTTCGCGATAGAGAATATATGCTTTAGCAGTTGCCGAAGCCCCACTTTGCATAAGTTGTTGCTCAACAATGTCTTGAATTGTCTCAACGCCAACTCTCTCCACCTCTAATAGGGCAGCCTGCTGCAAGACTGCTTGAGCTAATCGGTTTGAATCGAGAGTTTCATTAGCAGCCAAGGCTGCTTTGGCGATTGCTTGGGAAATTTTCTGTCCATCGCAGAAAACAACCTGCCCATCTCGTTTAATCACATAAGTTAGCATATGTTGCTCCTCCCGTGAAGGCGCAGGGCATGGCATGGGATATAATAATCCACGCCGATGTCATACACCGTGACGGCGCGTCTGGGTAGAGAGGTCTTCTGGCTCAGGCTCTACAGATTTCTGTC
>JAQVOO010000106.1:0-4114 GCA_028702575.1 Sphaerochaetaceae bacterium | reverse complement strand
ATGATGATAAAATTACGGTGCTTGTTTTGTAAAGAGGATCCCTTACATTACCCCTTCAAACGTTCTATACCACAGCAACCATATCAATTTCAATGAGCGTATCAACCGTAAAGGCCGCCTCAACTGTTCTTCGAGCCGGCTTGGCATCAGTAAAGAATTTGGCATAGACTTCATTCATTCCATCATAGTCACGGCGGATATTAGTAAGGAAAATGTTCACTTTTATCACATTGTCGAACGAAGTGCCCGCTGCTTCTAATATTTCCTGTAGCTGCAAAAGAGCCTGTTCAGTCTGCCCTTTTATATCACCGTCAAGATAGAGTTTATCCGGATTCTTCGGATCCATTGCCATAATTCCAGAGGTAAAAACCAAACCTCCTATATTCTCAACCTTAACAGCTTGCGATAATGGTAAACTTGAACCCGCAGCTTTTCCAATCCTAATGCATGTTTTTTTCATTACGTTATTCCGCCTTTTAATCATTATGTAGTCACAACTATCTAGTTATCCACACTAATACACATTTGTCAACGCAAGGGTTTTTTTGAAAAGAGTTTTTAATTTTGGTTATATTGTGTTATTTGATCCTTACTACTTTGCACTGTCCTGAGCATGTAAGACTTTGACCATCTGTAAATGGGACGCTAGTAAAGTTTTTGCAAGGGCATAGTTATTGTCGAGTAAGGCTTGGTAGATACCTTCATGATCAGCTAACAATTGGGCAGCATCTTCGTGTTTTTCTAAGACGAGCGAACGCCCTCCCCTGACAGCATGCTCAAATAAGGAAACGATTAGTTCTAGCACTTTTTGCAGAATAAAGCTTTCTGAAGCCAGCAACAAAGATCTATGAAATTCAATATCGGCTAAAGCGCCTGCTTCGGTATCATCTTCTTGAAGCGCTCGCCGCATTTCAGTAATAGCTAGAGCCAAAGGCTCTAAGGCCTCTTGGGACATTTTAGCAGGGAGTAATTCTATCGCTCGTATTTCGATTAACTCACGAAGCTCTAGTAATTCGATATCAAATTGTTCGCGGGAAAATAGGAGCGGAGCAACAACTGAGATAAAAGGTCCTAGCTCCATCTCCTTAAGATAAGCCCCGCCTCCCGGTTGTATATCAATGAGTCCAATAATCTCTAATACTCGTAAGGCTTCACGCACAGAAGGGCGAGAAACGGCAAAAGATTCCGCTAATTCACGCTCAGAAGGTATTTTATCCCCAGGCTGTAAGGCTCCGGTACTTACCAAATGGACAAATTGTTCTAAGATATATTGGTAAATCTTTCTCGGAGCAATGGGCTTAAAACCTGTGTTGGTATCGCGTTCTTTCATTAGAAAATTGTACCAGAAGCTAGGCAGAAATACAACAAGAAGCATAGTAGTATTACTTATATAACTGGTAATACCAGTTGACAGGCTCCAAAACCTCTCGTATTCTTTTAAGGGAGGTTCTAATGCATATAATTGTTCTAATTAAACAAGTCCCTTTAACTGCAGATGTGGCTATTGACCCTAAAACTGGTGTTATTCAACGTGAAACGGGAGAAACTAAACTTAATCCCTATGACCTATATGCTTTGGAAGCTGCCTTACGCCTTAAAACTCAATATGGTGCTAACATTAGTGTCTTGACGATGGGACCTCCACAGGCTGAAGCCGTAGTGCGTGAAGCCTTTGCCATGGGAGTTGATGAGGGATTTTTACTTACTGACCGCGCTTTTGCTGGCTCGGATGTATTGGCGACTGCGTATGCTCTTTCTCAGGGGCTTAGGACGCTCGAAAGTTTTGATCTTATCATCTGCGGTAAACAAACTACCGATGGCGACACAGCCCAAGTAGGTCCCGAAATTAGTGAATTCTTAGGGGTCCCCTGTCTCACTGCGGTGCAACAAATTTTAGATGTACAAGAATCAATGCTGACGGTGGTTTCTGATACAGGAGCTTCTCTTATTACTGCAACTGTTGATTTACCGGCTTTGATAGCGGTCGATAAAGATATTTACCAACCGCGACTTCCTTCGTATCTCCGTATGAAACAAACCCAACAAAAACATATTCACCATATTACCCTCAACGATCTAGAAGATACGAATACTGCCCATTATGGTTTGGATGGTTCTCCGACCCAAGTTATTAAAATATTTCCTCCTGAAAGTAATCCTAATTTTGAGATCTGGAACCAAGGCAACTTAGCTGACCAACTCTATCAATTTTTAAAAAATGAAAAGTTCTTACAGGAGATTTCGTAATGAAAACAATAGTAGTGCATCAAGAGCTCATTAGTGATGCTCAAGAGTTGCCAAAGCTTTGCCCTTTCGGAGCGATAATCGCTCACGACAACAGTATTGAAATCACAGAAGAATGCCGATTATGCCTTATTTGTGTTCGTAAGGGTCCCAAAGGGGTCTTTACCCTAGATGCAGGCCAAACAGTAGCCCCAAAGATAGATATGAGCCAATGGCGGGGTATTTTAGTCTATATTGAACAGCACGGCGATCATATCCATCCAGTTTCGTTAGAAATGTTAGGAAAAGCCCAAGAGCTAGGAGCAAAATCTAACCAACCTATCTACGCAGTTATGATTGGCACAAACCTCACTGAGCGAGTACATGCCCTCTTTTCATATGGCATTGATACTATGGTTGTTTATGATAACCCCGCTTTTAATTATTTTAGAACTGAACCCTACACTGCTGCTTTACACGATGCAATAACACAGCTCCGACCTTCGGTAGTTTTGGTAGGTGGAACGACCAACGGGAGGATGGTAGCTCCTCGTTGCGCAGCTCGTCTTAAGACCGGGCTCACAGCTGATTGCACTTTTCTAGATATCCAGCCAAATGGAGATCTGGATCAGATTCGGCCCGCTTTTGGGGGTAACATCATGGCCCATATCAGGACAACGCGGCACCGACCACAATTCGCAACTGTTCGTTATAAGATATTTGAAGCTGCTAAAAAACTCACAGAAAAAGAGATACAAGTAGTCTCTGTATTTAAGAATAAACCCACTGTGCTATTCCAAGAACTAGAAACTGCCAAACTCTCTAGTAACATCAAAATTCTCCAAGAAGAGGCTAAGGGTGTGGGTACCTACATCGAAGATGCTAGTATTCTCATAGCTATTGGTAAGGGAGTTGGCAAAGCTTCAGCAATCCCCCTCTTTGAAGAACTAGCTCTGGCTCTAGGGGGAATGGTGGCCTGTACGCGACCATTGGTGGAGAATGGATGGATGGACCCACGCAAGCAGATCGGACTCTCTGGGCGAACAGTTAAACCTAAGTTAATTATTACGTGTGGAGTCTCTGGATCAGTACAATTTGCGGCTGGAATGAATAGTTCTGAACGTATTATTGCCATTAACATCGATCCGAAAGCTCCCATTTTCAAGACCGCTCACATTGGAATTGTAGGTGATGTATTTACAATTATCCCCCAATTACTTTCACACTTACAGGGAAAAGGAATGAAACATGCGCAATAATTATAATGCAGTGACACCTGCAGATATTACCAACCTAACAGCGTTGTTAGGCGATCCAGATCGATTAGTAGCGGGAAGTGCTATTCATGAAGATTACAGTCATGATGAATTGCATGCCCTGATAAAAGTACCTGAAGTATTAATTGAAGCCATCACGACTGAAGAAGTTTCGGCAATTCTACGCTATGCAACATCACGCAGCATAGCTGTAACCCCCCGAGGGCAAGGAACGGGGTTGGTGGGAGGAGCAGTTTCGCTCTATGGGGGCATTATGCTCTCTTTACAGAAAATGAATAATATTCTTGAGTTGGATTTGCAGAATATGGTTTTAACAGTAGAAGCTGGGGTACTCCTCATGGAGATTGTAGAATATTTAGAATCTACAGGCTTTTTCTACCCGCCCGACCCAGGGGAGAAAAGTGCCACTATCGGAGGGAATATCAGCACGAATGCGGGGGGCATGCGGGCAGTGAAATATGGGGTAACTCGTGATTATGTGCGAGCCTTAGAAGTTGTTTTAGCTTCAGGTGAAATTATCCAAGTTGGTGGTAAAATAGCTAAAAACTCTTCTGGTTACAGCTTGAAAGATTTACTGGTTGGCTCTGAAGGGACTCTGGGTATTATCACAAAAG
>JAQVOO010000105.1 GCA_028702575.1 Sphaerochaetaceae bacterium | reverse complement strand
GTAGTTGATCCGTTGATATCACAGATCTCTCCAACTCACTTTGCTGAGTTCATGGAGGCCCCTTTTACCCAACTGTTTGAGTATATCCGCGCTCAAAAGTCAAAATCTTCTTTCTTCGTGTGTGGTAATGCTACGCAGAACATTGAACCGATGTGTCATACCAAATGTGACAGTATCTCAGTTGATGAGAATGTTGACCTTGCTGCTGCCAAGAAAATTACAGACAAATATAAGATTACCATAGGCGGTAATATTCCGCTGACTTCCGTGATGTTGTTTGGAAACCAGCAGGATAATATGAAGACGGTAGTTGATTTAATCGATTCGGTCTCCTCAGATCGTCTCATAATCTCTCCGGGATGCGATATGCCCTATGATACCCCCATTGAAAATACTATTGCGGTTGAACACGCAGTACACGAGACAGAAAGTGCCCGTAAGATGGTAGAAAATTATGAGGGGCAAGAGATTGAATTTACAGAAGAGCTGCCGGATTATGAAAATCTGGAAAAGCCCTTGGTGGAAGTTTTTACACTCGATTCAGCGACCTGCGCTGCTTGTACCTACATGTGGGCAGCTGCTCAAGATACGGTAGCAGCGATGGAGATTGAAGTAGATCTTATTGAGTACAAATATACTGTTCCTCAAAACATTGCCCGCTGTCGAGAAGTTGGCGTTAAACAATTGCCGAGTATCTACATCAATGGGAAGTTAGCTTTTTCTTCAATTATTCCTAGTCGTGAAGAGCTGACCAAGAAAATCTTAGAGGTAGTATAATGGGAGGGAAAAGCATTCCTCTCTATTTGTTTACCGGGTTTCTGGGTTCAGGGAAAACTTCGGTTATAAATAGCCTCTTAGAGCAGATGAGTGATAAAAAAGTGGGCTTGGTTCTCAATGATTTTGGGGCAATTACCGTCGATAGTGCTTTAGTAAAAGGGAGTGGTGAGGTGGTAGCCTCCACCAGCTTTTCTGGCGGACAAATTTTTTGTAGTTGTCTTTCAGGCTCCTTTATTAACGCTGTAGAAGCTATGGTTGCATACCCACTCGATGCTATTATCGTCGAAGCCTCAGGGTTAGCAAAACCAGCACCACTACTCGAGATAGTCTCTATTATCCAACAACGCACAAAAGATCGAGTTTCATATGGTGGTATGATTTGTGTATTAGATGCCGAACGCTATCTCTTGCTCTCTCAGGCCCTCAAAACCCTTGAAGAGCAAGTTGTTTTTAGTGATTGGTTTATCCTCAACAAAACCGATTTAGTGGATGAAGCAACCTTGACTGAGATTATAACGCAAGTAGAGGGTTTGAGACCGCTTGCACCATTATTCAAGACCTCCTTCGGTAAGGTGTCTCCAAACATGGTGTCACAATTAGAGGCGTCTGGTACTACCAAACCCATCACTATTGGCGATGCGAGTCGTTATCAGGGATGGGGCACCCATGGGCGACCTAAGAATTGTACATTCTTACCATTAGAGGCGTTTGAATTATCTGCACTTCAATCATTTTTAACCACAGTCTCTGCACAGATGTTGCGCATGAAGGGATTTATCCCGACCACCTCAGATAAAGCTTACCTGGTAGATGTGGTGGGACCACATATTAAGATCCAAGAGAGTGATCTTCCTACAACCATAGAACCTGGAGTGATGTGTATCTACTCACCTGATGTTGATGCCGTCTCTCTTTTACAAGGTGAGTGGAAACGCGTTGCCGGTTCCCCTTCCTCGTGCACTTTAAATCCATAATATTATTAAAAAGGTTATGCTACATGGAAACTAAGTCTATTATCCTAACACCCACATTTACCCCCTCTTTGACCCGTTATAAGCGAAGTATCCGCTTTGACAATATTGACGATGCACAAAGCGATGCGCTTGCGCTGTATGACGAGGCAGCTCAAAAGTTGCAACCTAAAGTCTTGTTACAGGAATTGTTCATTGATAGCCACGGAATACATGATGGGCTGGCGACAATTACCATTGGTGACATTCAGTTTGAGGGGAAAGCTCTCAAAGTATTGAAAGATGTCCATCGGGTGATAGGCTATGTAACTACGTGTGGCGCTGAGATGGAAACCTTTGATCTAGCTTCATTAGATATGCTCGCTTTTTATTGGCTAGATATGGTGAAAAATCAAGCTCTAGCCCAAGCACGCAAGGCGATGTTTAGCTATTGCAGAGAACATCTCGGTATAACTAAACCTCTCAGCGTGAATCCCGGCTCAGGCAATGTTGACATTTGGCCAATCCAGCAGATGCAAGGATTGTTTGAAATTCTCGGTGGTGGTTCTCAGGTAGGAGTAAGTCTAACCGAGAGTTCGTTAATGGTCCCCAATAAGACCATATCTGGTCTGATCTTTGCCTCAGCTGATAGCGATTACGAAAGCTGTGCCTACTGTGAAAGAGAGCGCTGCCCTAACCGTCGAGTCCCGTTTAAAGAGCGCATGTAGCTCTATTTTACCATCGATCTCCCTTATTGTAGGGGGAGTATTGCAAGATCTTATAATTATGATACTCTGGATAGTAGGGGCTATATAGATATATTCAATAGTCCAACATTTTATATGTGGAGGTTTTACATGAAGAAGAGCTGGAGAATTGCTGGTATAAATTTTGCTCATATGCACATGGGCGATAATTTAAGAAAGGCTTTTGAACATCCAAATGTTGAAATAGTGGGTATTGCAGATTCAGATCGCTCAACGATGGAGACTGCGATTGAAAATTTTGGATTGCGTGAAGATCAGGTTTTTACCGATTATAAGGCATGTATTGAACAAACTAAACCCGATATTGTAATTCTTTGTCCCCCTACTGCAGAACATGGAGAGTGGGTTGAAAAAGTTTCGCATTATCCCGTGCATGTTATCCTTGAAAAACCATTTGCAGCGACTCTTGCCGAGGCCGACCAGATTCTGAAAAGCATGGAACGTCATAATAAATATCTGATGGTTAACTGGCCGTTGGCTTGGGTGGCATCCCATGTGACAGCAAAAAGAGTTATCGATGAAGGGGAAATTGGTAATGTGCTAGAGGTTCACTACTACGATGGTAACCGTGGACCACTTTGGCATAGAGCCGATAAAGTTGAAACAACATTAGATGAAGTTAATCAAGAAAAACCTCACTCATGGTTTTATAAAAAAGAGGCCGGAGGTGGTTCTTTACTCGATTACCTAGGTTACGGGGCAACTCTTGGAACCTGGTACCACGATGGGCGTAAACCTCTAGAAGTTCTCTCTATCATGGATGAACCTGCTGGACTGGAAGTTGATGAACATAGCATCACCATTGTTAGGTATGAGACGGGCTTATCGAGACTTGAGACCCGCTGGGGTACTTTTACTGACCCTTGGGTACATCAGCCACAACCGAAATGTGGTTTTGTCATTGTGGGATCAAAGGGAACCATCAGTAGCTACGACTATGAACCAACCATACGGGTGCAGACAGAGAAGTATCCGGAAGGGAAGGTGCTCGACGTCGATGAGCTAAAAG
Organism: Sphaerochaetaceae bacterium; assembly: GCA_028702575.1. Taxonomy (GTDB): domain Bacteria; phylum Spirochaetota; class Spirochaetia; order Sphaerochaetales; family Sphaerochaetaceae; genus JAQVOO01. The sequence goes on along the minus strand of JAQVOO010000105.1, from coordinate 3,579 downwards.
CACCCCATAGGGATCCCATTGAATACTGTATCCATTGTATTGAGAACTCGGAGGCTATCAAGGGGCCCGTGAGTCCTGAAATTAGCCGAATTGGGCAAGTCATTGTCGATGCCGCCTATGAGAGTGCGATTACAAAGCAGCGTGTGGATTTGAGTAATTTCAAGTGGTAGAGGAAAAGAGATGAGCAAAAAAGATGATGCTAAAACCTATGGGTTAGGGGAGCGTTCAGCAACAGAAATGATTGCAGCGCCCCAATTACCATACTTGGTACAAGATCCAAAGGAGTATAATCCAAATATTGCCCTAGTGGGTTGTGGTGGTATCACAACCCACCATTTGAGTGCTTATAAAAAGGCTGGTTATCGTGTGGTGGCCTTGTGTGACACTAATCTTGAGGCAGCAAACAATGCTCGTCGGAATTATTTTCCTGAAGCGAAAGTTTATAGTGATTATAAAGAGGTGCTGAAGCGGGATGATATCGAAGTTGTCGACTTTGCCACGCACCCGAAAATCCGCTATCCCATGATGGTGGAAGCAGTAGAAGCCAAGAAGCACATCCTCAGCCAAAAACCTTTTGTGATGGACCTAGACGCTGGTGAGCGCTTGGTAGAGGCGAGTGTTAAGGCGAATGTAAAAATAGCCGTTAACCAGAATGGACGGTGGGCACCCCACTTCTCCTATATGCGCCAAGTTATAGCTGCCGGCTTAATCGGAGAAGTGGCAGCTGTCCATATGCACATTAGTTGGAACCATAACTGGGTTGCTGGAACTCCTTTCGAAGATATTCATAATCTGATTCTCTTTGACTTTGGGATTCATTGGTTTGACATGATGACGACCTTTATGCGTGCCAAAGAGGTGAAAAATGTCTATGCTGTAACTGAGTATTTTCCCGAGCAAACAGTAAAACCCCCTATGCTAGCTCAAGTTGCCCTCTCCTATAAACATGCGGTTGGGAGCATCTCCTTCAATGCCGACACCTTATTTGGAGAAGAGGACTGGACGGTAATTATTGGACGTAAGGGGACCCTACGTAGCTTCGGGCCCGATCTGAATGAACAGAAGGTGGTCCTGCATACTAATGAAGGCGTTGCATCTCCAGATTTAGAAGGGACTTGGTTTCCTGATGGGTTCCATGGGGCTATGGCCGAACTCTTGTGTGCTATCGAAGAGCAACGTGAGCCCGAAAATAGTGGAAGAAACAACCTCGATAGCCTCGCCCTATGTTTTGCAGCCATTGAGAGTGCAAAAAGTGGAAAGGCAATAAAGCCGGGTACCGTCAGAAACTATAATATGTAGTAACTCTCGAAAGGGGCTTGGTTTATCAGTGATCTAACATGAGAAAATGGTGTCGCTAAAACTTTGTACTATTTTAACTGTAACCCGAAAATGATTTTTTCCTCCTCTTACATGATCTAATAATCAGTATGCTTGTTGTTCTTGGACTCTTTTTCCCAGACCCGAAGGATGTCGGATGAAGCATATTCAAGCTCTTCATTGATGCGTTGCATTAACAGATCAAGTTCTTCGCTGGAGAAGACATCGTCTTCCTGGAGCGAGTAGAGGGCTTTACGTTTATTGTACCAGCATTTGTGTTTCATACTTAGTATTTCTCCCTCGGCTTGGCAATATGGGTCTCGAGCACCCTAGGAGAGAGTAATTTCGTCCTCCAAGGATGATCTGAGGCCGGCTTGCATTGCTTCTTTTTTGTGTGGATGGGTGTCGGTTCGGGATCGAACTCTTTACTGTGAATTTTTCTCTTTTCGACCTCTTTAAGGATGTAAATTTCCTCCTTGATGCTAGCAAGTAGCGTTCCATCGAAAGCCTTGATGACAAAAACTTTTGTCCCTTTTAGAAAAAATCTTGGAAGCAGGCCGCTTGGGTTGTGGAGACAGGGCTGGTAGTACGTATTGTGGTATTTAATGCTGTGACCAGCATCAATGGTGCGCTGTGAGACCACCGCTAGGATTGAGTTAATCTCAGCCTCAGAAGGGGAGTCAAGGAATGTGCTGGTATTAAGATCCTTCTCATCTTTAAGCGAAAACTGTGCATTAAACTTAGGCAAATAGTCCCACAGGAAGGCGTTTGCTGCTTCAATAGTAGTAATGCCCTGACGAATAAACTCCACAGGAATACGGCCCTGAAGGGTTTTATTGAGCCTTTCGACACGCGCCTTATGTTGTGCTATAGAGGTTGTCTCGAGCTCTATACCAAGCGTTTTGCAAGCAGCAGAAAACTGCGTAAAGGTATCCTTTTCTTCATCAGGCTTGCTCAGCAAGCTGTATTCGAATACAGTCCTACGATCAGTCCTGAATAGAAAGGGAATACCATACAGTTTTAGAATCATGTACAGCACGTTGTAATAGCCCTGTAAGGTTTCTTGTGTATCAAACCAGGCCCCCACCACCTCACTGGTTGCGTCGTCTATGGCAACATGCAGGTGCCATTTTACGGCACCTGCAACCCACACAAGTTCGCTGGCATCCATCTGAACCATTTCACCGAAATACTTGCTCCTCGACCTCCTAGGATGCGCATCAGCATCATCAAGCATAGAAAATGCAGCATTGACATGCTCGCTTTCAGTTTTACTGAGGTTCTCTTTTCTCGAAATAAGCCTTAACTTCTTCTCCATCTTCCTCTTAGTGGCTTTGTTTGAGCAGGGAGAGACGAAATATGCTTCCTTCAGGATTGCGTGGAGAGTCCCATCCGAAATAGCAATGTTGTAATCCTCCTTCAGGATCTCTGAAAAATGGGTAAAACTTGCTCTGTAGTATGTCTCTTTGTACAATTGTTTGATTAGCTTTCTCGTTTCCTCTGGTTTTGTAGTTACTGGTTTGTGACCCTTGTTATGATGGCTAAACAACGAGAGATCTTCGCTTTCATACCATTTCATGTACTTGAGAAGCGTTTTCCTGGTACATCCAAGTTTCGTCTTACCTCGTCGGATAGCAGTTTCAGTACTCCCAAGGTCAATAACCTCCTTGGCTGTGTTGTATTTCATCTGTTCATTAGGCGTCAATTCTTTCAGTTCCATCGGTTTTTATCTCCTCAAGGAGGCTTTGTACCTCTCCACAGAGCATCTGCACCCTCATCTACATGAAGTTCGCGCAGTTTTTCACTCCCAATTCCGATCGTAGGAGAGATGAGATCAAAGAACATGCAAAGGTTGTTACATTCAGTAGAAAAGAGATCAAGCACATACCTGAGCCAATCTTCACCACACTTTTTCAGGAAGGCATGTAGCATGCTTGCGATGTCGTTTTCAGAAACGGTACTGCCAATGTATCGCTGAATATTCTGGATCACAGCATCCCATACTCCCCTGAACCAAGACTTCCAGTAAGCTCTCGTTCGTGGGCTTGCCAGCGAGCAATCTGCCTTATTTTCCAACACAGAGCGTATGTCAGCGATGCAATACTGCTTGTTCTTGACAATTTCATCAGAAAAGATTGTGGAATAGTGACCATCTTGAAGGCAATGGCCAACGACAACGGTTATCGTTTCTGTCGCTGGGCCATCTTCGCCTGTGTACCGCTTTTTCCTCTTCCGCAAGAATGCATACTCAAGCGGTCTAAG
>JAQVOO010000104.1 GCA_028702575.1 Sphaerochaetaceae bacterium | reverse complement strand
TTCCCTAAATTAAGAACTATTCTTATGTTAAATGTTATAATGAAGTAATTATGATAAGGAGGTTTCTGTTGAAGTATTCAAAACAGCGAGAATTAATTCTTGAGACATTAAAAAATGCAGAGACCCATCTCACTGCCGAGGAAATCCACCTACAAGTAAGAAGGGAGCTCCCTTCGGTGAGCTTAGGGACAGTCTACAGAAATCTGAGCCTTTTAGTTGAACTGGGCCATATTCGTACCCTAAAGGCAGCGGGTTCACTTAGCGTTCGCTACGATGGAAGAACCGATGAACATTGTCACCTCATCTGTACCAAATGTGGCAAGATTACCGATATAGACCTAGATGTTTTTACCCCATTCGACGTCTTAGTGTATGAGAAAACAGGATTTTCTGTCGATGACCACGATCTTGTCCTTAAAGGTGTATGCGCTGAGTGCGCAAACCGCAAAAACTCATAGCTCAGAAAAAAAGCTCTTTTACAACTTCTAAATTGCGTTGGGTATTGAGTTGGTCACTTTCATACATTTCATCTATTCTACTTTGATAAAACTCAATCGTTTTATAACGCACAAGTTTCATAGTTGAATTTACTAGCCCATCAGCTTCACTAAAAGGTTTAGCAATCAAGGCAAACCGAGCTGGAATCCATTGGGAAGGAATAGACTTAGCAGCAACGGGTTCATACGCTTGTAAAACCTCAAGAATACGGCGCAAAGCAGCCTCTGGAGTCTTTATTTGTTCCTCTTTCAGTATGTTCTTGACCTGATCCTCTTGTAACGTTACTAAAGCTGAAGTCGTAACCTTGTGATCGTTGTACACAACCACTTGATTAAGGATATCGATATTATTCACCATCACTTCTTCGACTTCTTCGGGTGAATATTTTTCACCATCTTTAGCAATTAAGAGTGCTTTAGCTCGGCCTGTAACAACTAAAAACCCATCTTCATCAAGATAACCAAGGTCTCCGGTCCACAACCACACCTCACCGTTTTCCTCACGGAGCACCTCTGCTGTGGCTGGAGGATTCTTGAAGTAACCCTTCATTACATTTTCACCCTTAATAACAATCTCTCCACGTTCTCCGGTTTTAGCCTCTTCAGTATCACTCTTCATAATCCGACAAGTAATGCTAGGAGCAACCATGCCTGACGTCCCAAATTTATAACGTTCAGGGGAATTAGAGCTAATAACAGGAGCAGCCTCAGTTAAACCATAGCCTTGGTAAACGGGGACTCCAATGGAAGCAAAGAAATGTTGTTGTCGGGCTTCAAGTAGAGCACCTCCCCCAACACAATACTTCATCCGATTGCCAAAAATCTGACGCAATTTAGGAAAAACAAGTAAGTTGGCGAGATGATAGGGGAAAAAGGTGGCCAATTGGACCCAAAATCCAGGTCTCTCAAATCCATTCCCATTGCGCCGAATACCAGCTTGCAATCCGCGTTGGAATATACCATTAATAAATGCACCTTTTTCGGCAATTCCCTGCGTCATTTTCTTCATGAAATTACCAGTTATAGAGGGGACAGTCATGAGAAAAACAGGATTAACTTCAACTAAATTCTTAGGGAAATTACGAATTATAGCGGCATTACTACCCCGTGCATCTACAAAATGCAGGGTTATACCACGTAACATCGCAGTATAGATGCCCACGGTATGGGCAAATGAGTGATCGACTGGCAACACAACCAATGTTTCAAAAACTGCATCGGGAAGCTTAAATAACTCAACTGCATCATGACTGTTAGCCCAATAGTTTAGATGAGTTAACATAATACCTTTGGGGTTTCCGGTAGTTCCTGATGTATAACAAATATTGACCGTATCTTGTTCATCAATCTTCTCTACAACCGAATCGACCATACTCGGCACACGAGAAAGAATCTCTTCACCATCGGCAATGAGGGTATCCCAGGTAATAAAATCGGTTCCTTCGGTCCAAGTATTTTCTTCAATTTGTCGCTTTAAGCGGTCATCAGTACTATCGAGGTAGTATAACATTGGCTTAGAGTCCATCAAAGCCAAAGCTTTACACACTTTATCGAGGGTGTTAGAACTGGCGATAATACCGACAGCTTCACTATGGTTTAAACGAAAAGCTACCTCTTCTGCTGTTAATTTAATCGATAAAGGAACTGAAACTGAGCGGGCTTTAATTACCCCTAACTCGGCCATCACCCATTCAGGACGACCTTCAGCAAGAATACCAAAGGCAGAGCCTGGAGTTACCCCCTTAGCAATCAAAGAAGCAGCGACTTTATCGGATTCATTATCAACTTGGCAGTATGTAAAAGCTTCCCACCCAGCATCTGTCTTCTTGGTGGTATAAGCACGCGAGGGGAAACGATCTGCAGCATCGCGTAACATTTGAATTATGGTTCTCATACTGTGACTCCTTACTACCTAGACATTTCTCATTTATTAAAAACAATGGCTCAAGTAGTGACTACTTTAACATAAAAACAACGTATGTCAAAATAAAACTATAGAAATTCCCCTGAATATAGCACGAGTCAACAGAACACACAACATAGAATAGTAGTTTGTAAAAAACTTTACAGCATTGCCTTAGGGGGGTTGTTCAAATCAATCTTAACTGCAAAATCAAAAAGATTTCCATTATATATTGCATAGTTCATAGCTACCGAAGTTTCATCAGCTAAACAAGCTGTGTTTTTCATCCACAAATGGGCCGTCCCATTGCGCACTCCAAGCAAATTACATTGTTCATTATCCGGAATAACAGCTGAAACAGAACGATGCAGAGTAACTATCTTATGACCTGTACACAACTCATAGACATCTAGGAAAGATTTATGGATTAATAATTGGCGGTCAATCTGATCTGAGATGTATTCGGGCATAAAAATACTCATGACTGCATAGGGATGGTCCCCTACTGACCGCACTAATCGAATACGGACAACTCCCTCATCAGCATCTACATGGCGTTGAAACAACGGTAACAAATTTTTGGCTAATTCAGTTGTAGGTCCATACAAAACATCTTCTTGAATTTGATTAAAAATAGAGCTGTCAGAGTCTAATCCATCTTGGCTCACCAACCCAGTGCGATATTCGGCATACGGTTTGGTTTTACAGACAAAAGAACCTTTCCCTCTGGCACGACGAATAAAACCCAATTGAACTAAATCATCGAGTGCCCTACGAACAGTTATCCGACTTACATTATGCTTGCGGCACAACTCTATTTCAGTAGGAATCATTGCACCTTCAGGCCAATAACCTGACAAAATTTTATTCTGTAGATCCATAAAAACAGCCTGATATTTTAATTGCATAGTTTCACTCCAAATGCTTTATTCACTGAATTTTAATATTAGTGCGGGCCCCTTTTTATAGCAAGTCCTGTATAAACAAATTCTGCCATAAAAATGCCCTCACTCCTTTTAATTAACCTACAATCGCTGTCGAATAAGTTCACTACCATCAAAACTTTTTAACACAACTTCATGATCATGGTAGATCATATATGTTTTAGTATCTCCGTTTTTAGGTAAAGCTACTGATCCTGGATTTAAAAACCAGATACCGTTTTTATATTCAATGAGCGGAAGATGGGTATGACCAAAGAGGAAGAGATCTCCCTTGGCCAGAGGTGGTAAGCAATCTGGGTTATAGTGGTGCCCATGGGTACAGAAAAAACGATAGCCATCTAGGAAAAGAAGTGCCGATTCCACTAAAGGAAACTGCAACACCATAGAATCGACCTCTGCGTCGCAGTTTCCCCGAATTGCTGTAATCTTCTTACGCCATCCATTGAGCATTTCAGCTACTGTCTGCGGATCATAACCTTCAGGTAGAGGATTTCGTGGTCCATGATACAAAAGATCTCCTAAAAGGAGCAACTGCGAGGCTTTTTCAGCCTCGCATATTTCTAGTAAACGTTGCACCCAAAAAGCAGAACCATGAAGGTCGGAAGCAACAACCAGTGTCATTTTCTATCCTTTAATATTCCTATACAATTTCTCACAGTGCCGGCCTATATGAACAAATAATAGGTTGGCATACTGCTCTTCATATTCTTTCCACAACCGGTAGAGACGGTCTTTAAATAGATATTCGCCATCGGCATTTTTGGTAGAAAGAATTGGGCCATAGGTGATGTGAATTAATTGTCGTGCATCATTATGGTTAAATAACTTCACTAAATCTTTGTCGGCCAGCGTCGATACCTCTGGTATACGCGTAATATCAGTAGTCACATGATAATACTGAGTAACTTCGTCAAATTTAGAGAGTGCAAAGGCATGAATTTCACGATATAAATCTGGATCTACCATAGCAACTAGCTTCATTGCTTCCAGCCAGTTGGTTCCGGCCGTTTTTACATGGAAGCGCCCTTTGGTCAATTTGCCAAAAATAGAGAAAACCATGAATTTGTCAGATCCTGAATGGAGGCTAAGTTTATACCCAAAGTGACGGGCAATAGCAGCATGCACACGCAACTCTGCTTCAAACTGTTGAATGTCACCAATGTAATCGACTCCCTTTTGGAATTCACCACAAAATCGGGGGGCCAGTGTGGCAACTTTCACCCCACGTAGGGTTAATTCGTTTGCAATAAAAAAATGTTGAAGCGGTGTAGTTGGTGTCGTCGTTTCATCAATTGAAATCTCAAAGTCAGCATTATAGGTGCCATCAGTAAAAAACTGTTGATACATAGATGTGGCAAAATCTAGAACCTCTCCATACACCATCGCCATCCGTTTAAAAGATTCAGCATCAAAAGTAATAGCCACCCCTTCTTCGAGTTCAAAAGTTTTCCCAATATACTTTTTCTCTAATTCTGGTTTTGCTATATACTTCTTTTCTAATTCTGCTAACGGCATTGCTTCGAATTCGTTATGCATATGTTCGCTACAGTCAAGAGTGATCATGGTATAGCCAAGCTTAAGGGCCATTTCAACTTCAGCTGGAGTTTTTAAATGATCTCCATCAGCTCCAAAGCCCTTGCGGTACCCATCTCGATATACAGCAAATGTGGCTGCATCCAATACATCAGCATAGGTCCGTTGAGTCAAATTCAATTCACGAATTGATTGTTGAGCGAAAATAGGGTAAGCGTCATATTTTTGAAATACCCGGATATGACCAGGAGTAGCGACGCCGAGGCGATCTCCCACGCCTATTGTTCTATCTTTATGTAAAACACGAATTGGCGCTGTAAAAGGAAATAATTTCCGTAATACTTGCGCATTAGCATGTGTTGTTGGTGCTGCAACACACTGTTTACCATCAACTTCAAATGCAACTCCAGTAAAATCCCATGTTTTTCCAACTGCTATAATAAGCGTTTCACCATTTTCTTCAGCCATAAATACGGTTCCGCCATCGACTTTGTTAATCGAGAGCGGATGTACCCCATATATGACAGGGTCAACTTTTGCCCCAATGAGGGGAATAAAATTTTTGTAATTCTTCATGTAGCCTCCTTGTGGATCGTCTTAGTATAAGGATACCATGTTTATACAATAACTACATTGGTAAAATAGCATTCATCTTGTAATACAACTTAAAAAATCGTCAAAATACAAAAGATAAGGAAATATAGTGACAAGATTATACGCAAATTCCAATAATTCTATTATAGTGAAATTATGACAATTACTCAATTTAACCGGATTGTTGAAATACGGACAAAAATAATAAGCATGGGAACGTTCCTCTGTGGTAGTCTCTTTGCTGTTACTGTAACTAATAATTGGTCTTGGTCCCGGTTTATTGTGATGGCTCTAGCTGTCTTGTGTGTTGATATGGGAACAACCGGCTTCAATAGCTATTTTGACTTTATAAACGGTACCGATAAAGCTCAATACAATTTAGAACGTGATAAAGTCCTAGTTCACGAGAAAGTAAACCCTAAATCGGCCTTAGTCATATCTTTGAGTCTCTTTGCCCTAGCAGGAGTTCTCGGAATACTCTTAGCATGGTGGACTAGCTTTATCCTCTTGCTTGTGGGAGGTTTCTGTATGGTAGTAGGCTTCCTTTATACTGGGGGGCCATACCCTATCTCGCGCACACCATTTGGCGAATTGTTTGCGGGTAGTTTCCTAGGGCCGGTCCTCTTCATTCTTAGCTATTACATACAGGCTTTGACTTTTAATGTAACTACACTCCTAGTTGCCATTCCGCTGTTATTATTAATCGCTTTAATCTTAATGGTGAATAATAGTTGTGACCGCATTGCCGATAAAATCGCAGGTCGCAGAACATTGTCGATTCTCCTGCCAGAAAGGACAATTCAAATTATTATGCGCAGTATACTCATTGGAGCCTTTGCCCTTGAGCTCATCTTTGCTTTTCTCCAAATAATTCCATTAGCAATAGTTCCCTTTAGCCTAATTGGAGGAGTTTTAGCTTGGAAAGCGATGCGAACGATGGAAAAAAGAGGTTTCTCTTTAGAGACAAAAGGAGCTTCAATGGAGAATGTATCCCAGATTTTCATCCTCTATTGTGCCTCTTTTATAGCTGGGGCCCTAATCTCTCTTGTGCTTTAGAAGAACAACGGCAGACATACCAAGAGGCCCGTTTGCCAACTTGGATAACCGAAATTGAAGAAAAGATCTCTTCCATCTCGGCTTGCGGGCGTTTGATAAATTCAAAGTAGTCTCCCCTCTCCGCCCATTCGACAACAGAGGTCAATAATCCACGATTGGCGTTGTAATCATGAATGACCACAGCGTGACGTGCTATACGACGTAATTCACGATAAAAATCTTTTCGTTTGTTTATATCCATACCATGAGCTACAAATGAAGCAAACACAACATCGAAACTTAGATCTTGGAAAGGTAATCCCTCCACAGCATCAGCATGGATAAATTCGATTGGTTGTGTAGTCTTTCTTCTTGCGGTCTCTAGCATCTTCACAGCAGGATCAACTCCTGTAACACAATAACCACGTTGAGCTAACACCTCACATAGAGCGCCGGTTCCACAACCAACATCACAAACACTTTCCATGCCTGTCAGATTTATAGCATGTTCATGCTTATCGATAATTGCTGAAAAAAACCTCGTCTGGTACGTAAAGAATAACCCATAAGCACTCGCAATTGAATTAAATAA
>JAQVOO010000103.1 GCA_028702575.1 Sphaerochaetaceae bacterium | reverse complement strand
GTAGTTCAGCCATATCGGCAACACTGACGCCTTCAGGACGCTCAATTGCATCTGGAGTAGGCATAATACCAATGGGAGTATCTTGAAACTTTGCAGTGCCTGCACAAGCTTCAAATATCCATTTAAGCACACGGCTATTTTCGCCAAATCCAGGCCATAGCCACTTGCCTTCATCAGTTTTTCTAAACCAGTTTACAGAGAATATCTTTGGCAACTTAGATTGATCATGAGTTTTCCCCATATTAATCCAGTGTTGAAAATATTCTCCCATGTGATACCCACAGAAAGGCAACATCGCAAAAGGATCGCGTCGAATTGTACCAGCTTGAAGATCAAGAGCTGCCGCTGTAATTTCCGAACCAACGATTGATCCGAGAAATACTCCATGATTCCAATCACGAGCCTGATGGACTAAGGGGATAGTATGCGGACGGCGCCCCCCAAAGAGAATAGCATCAATAGGGACACCATTAGGATCTTCCCATTCAGGAGCAATACTAGGACACTGGCTTGCAGGAGCGGTAAAACGTGCATTTGGATGTGCTGCAGGAGGTTGAGCTTTATTGCCTTTATCTTGAATCCACTCATTTTCCTTCCAGTCAATCAACTTACCGGGAGCATCGTAGCCAATGCCTTCCCACCAAATATCTTTATCTTCGGTAATAGCGCAGTTGGTAAAAATAGAGTTCTTTTCCAAAGAGTACATAGCATTGGGATTTGAATCCATTGAGGTGCCCGGAGCAACGCCAAAGAATCCAGCTTCAGGATTAATGGCATATAACCGCCCATCAGCCTTAAATTTCATCCAAGCAATATCATCACCAATGGTCTCAACTTTCCAATCGGCAATAGTTGGAACCAACATTGCTAAGTTAGTCTTCCCACAAGCACTCGGAAATGCAGCGGCGATATACTTAGCCACTCCCTCAGGATTTGTGATCTTTAAAATAAGCATATGCTCGGCTAACCACCCTTCATCACGAGCAATGACCGATGCGATCCGAAGAGCAAGGCACTTCTTGCCAAGTAAAGCATTCCCTCCGTAACCTGACCCATAAGACCAAATTTCACGAGTTTCAGGGAAATGGGAGATATATTTTTGGTCCAACGGGGCACAAGGCCATTTGCCATGATCCGATTCTCCTTCAGCAAGTGGTTTGCCAACACTGTGGAGACAAGGAATAAAGGTGCCATCGGTCCCTAAGACATCAAGAATTCGTGTACCAACACGGGTCATAATAGCCATATTAACCACAACGTACGCACTATCGGTGATTTCCACCCCAATCTTGGCAATATCAGAACCAACTGGGCCCATCGAGAATGGAATTACATACAAAGTTCGTCCTTTCATACATCCATCATACAACCCAGCCATAGTTTTCTTAAGTTGAACAGGATCAATCCAATTGTTGGTTGGCCCAGCCGCTTCTTTTGTTTTTGCTGCGATATAGGTTCTGTTTTCAACACGAGCAACGTCAGAAGGATCAGAAAAAAAGGCAATGCATCCTGGCTTTTTCTCTGGATTCAATTGAGTAGCAATTCCACTTGCTACCATCTCACTAACGAGCTGGTTGTACTGTTTTTCGCTGCCATCAGCGATCACAATGGCCTCTGGTTTGGTAAGTAGAGCGATTTCGTTGACCCACTTCCTAAGCCCTGCATGTTTGAGGTCTTGTAATTTCATTATTTCTCCTTATTATCAAAACATATGTAGTGTGTTTTGATTTCTATTTGAGCAACATTATATTTTTTTAAAATAATTTACAATCCTACCTATATATTATTTTTCAAGTAAATATATTTTTCTTAGTTATTTGTAATACAATCAATTGTTAGGCCACTGCGCCGCCTATTGTCGCGCACACATCACTGCAACATAGGACCGAAATTTAGTGAGTTATATCCAACAAGACACAACACATCCCCACTAACCATCAGTACCCAAAAAAAGCTCATTTTAGGATTCTTTTGACTACTACCAAAGTAGCGCTCTTGATTACAAAGATTGGAAACATTAATAACAAATTGCCCATTGCTAGTTGATTTACTCCCACCTTGTTTTTATTCGAGAATGGGTGGTTGTGTTAATACTGCGTCAGAAGCTTAACTCTCATCCTCTATCTATTTTATAAATTAATCACCGATCAACGAGGAGAGGATTTAAAATGTTAGGTCAACATGCATAGGTAAATTACCGGGGCATTCACTTCTTAAACTTATCGGTACCGCTGTATGGCCAACATAATGCAAAGCCTTTCAGCTTCGCGTGGTAGGCATGACAATATTTCACTTTTTCCTTTTACTGCCTGTGCAATTGCTATTATATTAATGTTGTTCTATCCTTTGACGAGAAAGGACATGCAAAGATACTGACTATGCTTGAAAAGAAATAATTAAAATTATGATAGAATTAACCCTACCCGCCGGATCGTTACAAGCCGCTTTACAAGCTTTTGCAGGGGGAGCTGATGCCGTCTATCTTGGCTTACAGCAATACTCAGCTCGTAAAAGCGCTCCGAATTTTTCATTTAAAGAACTCGCCCAATTGAAAACTGAAGCTGTCCGCCTACAAAAGAAAATTTATGTGACACTCAACACAGTGCTAGAAGATAGTGAAATAGATCAAATGATTCCAATTCTAAGACGCTTGGAGCTACTCGATATTGATGGGATCATTATCCAAGATTTAGGCTTGGCCTTCCTTATTAGATCGTTATTCCCCACTCTTGTCCTGCACAGTTCAACCCAACTGGCAGTACATACCTTAGCTGGTGTCCAAGAATTGGAGCGGTTGGGGTTTAGTCGGATTGTGTTATCGAGAGAACTCACATTTTCCGAAATTAAGGCTATTAGAGAAGCATCGTCTCAAGTTGAACTTAAAGTTTTCATTCATGGTGCCTTATGTTATGGGTTTTCAGGTCTTTGTATGGCTTCACAGATAATTACCGGACGGAGTGCCAACCGCGGCGAATGTGCTCAAATATGTCGTACTTGGTTTGATTATGACAACCCAAACCCTTCAAAAGGGTATTGTTTCTCAATGACAGATCTTGCAGTTAAAAACCAGCTCCTTCAACTACGCGATATTGGTATAGATTCTGTTAAAATAGAAGGGCGCATGAAAAGTCCGGCCTATGTGCGTTCTGCAGCTCAATACTATCGCAATCTATTGGATGGAAAAATGGTAGATGACGACGAATTAAGAACCCAATTCTCCCGAACCCCTACTTCAGGTTGGACGTTCTCCTATGGGAAAGAACGCCCACAAGACAACCGCCATACTCCACCTTTAGTAGATACTCAGTATCCTGGCCATAAAGGAATTAGCATAGGGAAAGTTGTCCAAGGCCGCAGTTCTAAACAAATTCCCATAATAAAGGTTGCCTTAACCCACGAAGTTGCCGTTCGTGATGGTTTGCTCCTCTTCACCGATGGGCCAAATTCTGTAACAACTCCAATCCGCTTTGGGTTAACTGTGATGCAAGACAACTCGGGAAATACGCTGTTTAGCGGGCCAGCTAACTCAATTATCAGTTTACAGGTCCCCCCAGAAGCAGTAGTAGGACCAGGAGCTCCATTGTATAGGATTTCTCAGCATGATCTCAATCTTCCCCTTTTGAATGAATCTGCCTTAAAGCCCTACCGCTATCCAATTACTCTCGACTTTGTTATTAGTTCTAATTCCATAACAATTAGTGCCAAAAAAGGACCAAATTGGATGAATCAGGGCTTAACTCAATCCTACCCTATAAAATTGCAGATTGCTAAAAAGCCCCAAAACTTACATCAAAATTTTATGACTATTTTTCAATCTTCTACTACAACAGGGGTGATTGGACAAGAAATAAACATTACCAATACTACTGATTTAGCAGATCAACAACTATTTATTGCGCTATCACAATTGAAGGAAATTCGACGCAATTGGTATGAATACCTAGAAAAAGAACTAGAAAAATTACTTGTCCAGGATGCTAGATTAGAAAATTTAGGAGATTACAATCTACAACCGCTTTCACCACGAAAAGATATATCCCCTCTCTATGACCCTCCCATTCCTTGGGTAGATACTGTAGAGGTTGTAAAACTTCTAAAAGCGGGAAAAAATGTCAATCAACTCCTAGCAATCCAAGGAGAGCGAGTCTATCTACCCCTCGCTCCAATAATGTTCGAGGAACAAAAATATTTAGAAGCACTTGATCAACTCATAGTGCTTATCAAAAAACCTGTATATGTTGGGTTAAATAACATCGGACAAATGGCTTGGGCACGTCAACACCCAGAAATAGCCTGTTTTATCGATATATATTTGTATATGGCCAATCGCTATGCGGCAGCTGCTAGCTGTAGTAATCTAGAATCGCTACAAGGGATGTATCACTGGATTGAGCGCGATGCAATTGATACCAGTGCTTGGCCGAGCCACGCAACCACACCTCCTGGAAACTTTTCAATGCCGCTGTTTATCAGCCGCAGCTGCTATCGCTACGATACTTTAAAGCAATCATGTGAGGGGTGCCCGCGACGCGGTAATTGGGTTATTGAACAAAATGGGAAAAAGTATAAGGTTATGGTTCGCAGTTGTGTAACAATTGTGTCAGAACAACCAGAAAAGGACAGAGGCTCCTACTCGAGCTTCTTCCCAATCAGGGCCTAGCCTACTCACATCACTATTATGCAAAGTATAGCCTTTTGATAGCACCAAGTAGGTCATTCCTAACGATATACGTCCGAGTTTAATATCTCCATGCATCCGATAATGGACGAGACCTTGCCTAATGCCAGAGTTCAAGTCACAAGCTTTTTGATACGTTTTACTGGTATCCATAAATCCCCAACAAAAATCACCTCCGCTCTTTTCTATCGATAGAGCGGGTCCTAGGCCTAGTCCAATATGGAGCAGGTCAAATAAGTTTATTGACGTGCCTACCGTTACCAAGCTTGTCAGGCGATTGTCAGATTCATAGAGAAGACTTACGACACCTTCTGCAAAAAGAATCTCCAGACGCACTTCACCACCGAATTCTAATTCTTCAATAGTATTAGTGTGAAAAAGCGTCTGGGCTCCTAGTCCGAAAGAGATGAATTTTGCTGAAATCGTAACGGTCGTAAACCAAAGAACCATAACGATTACAACCATTTTTTTCATCTTAAACCTCTAAATTAATCCGTATTTTTCAACAAAAGCTTCAGCGTTTTGGATTGAACCGCCAGCTGCTCCCTTGACCACGTTATTGACTAACAGTACAAACCCAATGCGGTTTCCTCGTTTCTTCAAACGACCTGTATAAACAACCATCCCTTTGGGGGTTCCCCAAAATGCCTGTTTGGGTTGTGGTGATGTGGGCTCACTATCATATAATACTGGGTGCCCTGGGGTCGACGGAAGATGAGAAACTGATCCGAACTTATCCCAAGCGTCTATAATCGATTCTGTTGAGACATCTTGCTCCAAAGTAACCCAAACAGCCTCCAGGTGGCCAAACATAACCGGAACGCGCACACAATAGGCATCTACAATCGGATCCATTGATAATATTTTCTTGATCTCTTTTTCTATCTTTTCCTCTTCACCCCCAATGTAGGGGATGCAATTGTCTGTGATATCGAATGAAGAGAGTCCTGGATACCCAGCCCCGCTTACCGATTGATACGAACAGACTGAAATTTCTTTAATTCCAAATTTTTTCAGTGGTGCAATAGCCATAGCGAGGCCGGTTGTCACACAGTTAGCATTGGTTACCACAAACCCTTTCTCGGGATATCCCTGATCTTCAATCAGTTCCAGTGTTTCAATATTTGCTTCAGGAATTAAAATAGGAACATTTTTAAAATAACGCATTGCCGATGCATTAGAAAATACATAAAAGCCCATATCGCGAAGCAAAGGCTCAGCTTCGGCTGCCACACTGGCAGGCAATGCAGAAAACACAATTTGAACACCACGACTCTTCATTGTTTCAGCACTGAATTCACTGATAACCCTATCACGTATAGAGTGAGGCATCTCAAAAGGTAATAACCAATGAACTGTAGAAGCATAAGCTTGGTTGACTCGGGCAGCCGATGCGGTTAAATATTCAACTTCGAACCAAGGATGATTTGCAAGCATCCACATGAAAACTTGCCCAACTGCACCAGTTGCTCCAATTACGGCAACTTTGATTTTATTCATACGTGTCTCTCCCATAGCACACAATCCATGCCATTTACTAATTAATTGGGACTGTATCGTGATAATGCCCTTTTGGGCAATAGGTTTTACCTCTTTTCTGTTATTTTTTTTATATTTTGTTATATTAATAACTATTTGTTCGTATTTAACCGATCTTCTCCTCCATTTTCCCTATCACCTGTGGTTTAATATTGACTAAAAAGAGTTCCCTCTATATGCTAGGCATTGAATTTGGGGGTGTAGCTCAGTTGGCTAGAGCGTTTGAATGGCATTCAAAAGGTCAGGGGTTCAATTCCCCTTACCTCCAATAGAAACCTTGCTGGCATAGCAAGGTTTTTTCTTTTTTTGGCTTACTCAAAAGGATAGCGCAATCCCCATTGAGCACGGAATTGATCCATAATAGTCATCACCCGTAATATTTCTTCATGTGGTTGTTGCGGACATTCAATAGCTTTCGAATGTATAGCCTCAATGCAAGCTTGCACTTGGTATTCAAAACCAGTGATTTGCGATGGCTGTTTTATTTCTTTGATGAGTTCGTAGTTGGTGTCAAAAACCCGTATCATCTGTGGATTGTTAATATTTTGAACCTCGATGTAGCCTTTGTTACCAAAAATCATGCCACGCCGGTCAGTGCTAGCCAATTGCGTTGAATGGAGCATGGCGATACTCCCATCTTTATACGTGAACGTCATACTATTTTGGGCATCTACCCCAGTTTCAGTAAAAGTAACACTCGAATCGTACCTTTCAATCTGATGCCCGAGTACCATCAAAGCAAAGTTGATCGGGTAAACTCCAACATCTAACAAGGCCCCTCCCGCTAGATGTGGATCAAACAAACGAGGGACATGATCTATTACATAGCCTAAGTTTGCTGTTAGAGAATGGACTTTTCCAATAATACCCGATGTAATCACATCATCTAATATTTTCCGCATTGGC
>JAQVOO010000010.1 GCA_028702575.1 Sphaerochaetaceae bacterium | reverse complement strand
GTAATTTGTCCTAAAAGTTGGGTAGATTCACTTTCTGGACCATCAATTATTTCAGCCATGTGTTGCATTTTTTTTAAACGATCTTCAAAAGTTGTGTTTTGAGGTAATGCAATATTTAATACGATTGTAGCAGCCACCCCTTTTTTTAATAGCTCAGCATCGGCTTTACTAGCTTCTTTGAGCGCTTTAGAGATTTCTGAGCCATCGGCCTCTAATTCACCTAGGTATGTACCAGCAAGGCGACGTCCTTCGTTAATTACAGCATCCTGCCTAATCTTCTCTGGATCAGCTTCGATCTCTTTGGTTTTTTCTAGTGCAATTTCCCAAGCCGATTTCAATAATGACATATGTATGACTCCTTCTACTCATTCTTTACACTATCAAAGATAACGGTATAGTCAAGGTTGGACAAGTCTTGTTGAAATGATATTACCTCTTAGCTCATCTTCGATTTCTTGGTTGCTATTACCGATTATATACTATTGTCTGTATTTTCTGAAAGTAGTGAGTTTGCTTGTACTGTGAATTTGGGTAGAGGGATTTTTTACCGTTTTAGATGCAGTATAAAGTAGACCCATGGTAATTATCTCTTTTCTGCGGTGGTCGCTAAATAACTTTGATGCTAATAGTTCATCTTACAAATAGTAATTACAGCCAGTGCAGTCACTACCCTGCGATTATTGGCAATGCGTTTTAACTCACCTACCAGTAGCTAAAGCTTGGAATGAAATTTTGATGATATGGACGGGAACCGAAAAAAACGATAACCTTTATCTATGTATTCAACTATACCTTTATATTACTCTAACTCCTATGATAAAAAACTTCGTGCCTT
Organism: Sphaerochaetaceae bacterium; assembly: GCA_028702575.1. Classification (GTDB taxonomy): domain Bacteria; phylum Spirochaetota; class Spirochaetia; order Sphaerochaetales; family Sphaerochaetaceae; genus JAQVOO01. Next base: position 26,885 of record JAQVOO010000010.1, on the reverse strand, counting down.
TGTTTTAGCACTGAGTACCTATGCCGGAAAACCAGCAGTAATTCTTGATCGCACACTTTTTTATCCAGAGGGCGGCGGTCAGGTAGGGGATATTGGCATGCTCAATGACGAGGCGGTTATTGACACACAAAAAGATGACCAGGGGACTATTTTCCATGTACTAGCAGCAGAACCAACTTTTGCTGTAGGCGATACCGTAACTTTACAGCTGGATTGGAGTCATCGTTATGATTATATGCAACAACATACAGCTCAACATCTACTTTCGGGTACCATGCATCGTCTATTTGGTATAGGGACCGTCTCTGTCCATTTTGGTCATGCCGATATGAGTATTGAAATCGATGCACAAGAGCTCTCTGATACAAATATCGTTCAATTAGAAGATACGGTGAACGCTATTATTCGCCAAGCAATCCCAGTTACCTCAAAAATTGTTGGACAAGAGGAAGCGCAGGCTTTAGGGTTGCGCCGATCCATTAAAGTTAATGGAGATGTCCGAATTATTGCAATAAAAGAGTGTGACACTATCGCCTGTGGTGGAATTCATGTCTCTAATACTTCTGAATTACATTACATTCAGTATCTTCGCTCAGAGCGGATACGAGGTCACCTGCGTACTTTCTGGGTTGCCGGATCTCGTGCCATAGCGACCATTCGGAAAAACCAAACAATTGTAGATACCGTGGGAACCTTACTTTCTACTCCTGCTGAAAATATTATTGAAAATGTTTCTACCCTCCAACAACAACTAGGAGAGGCGCAATATCTTGGGAGATTACATGCGGTTCAGGTTGCAAAATTATTATTAGAAAAGGAACTACAACAAGCAAAAAAGGTTCAAAATATTCCCCTTGTCGTAGTTGATGCCTCCTCGTGGTCTGAGCCATATATTAAGAACCTTCCTGAAGCACTGCTTGAATTATCCCCTCTTGCCCTTTGCGTGGTAAGCGAACGTGAAGACGAAAAACTCAATTGGCTTATCTGCTTAAAAGGAATAGAGCATGAAGGGGCTATCTTCCAGGCAATCCGAAAACAGGCTTTACCATTAATTAAAGGGAAGGGGGGTGGCAAACCACCTTTATGGCAGGGTATTGGTGCTGATAAAACTTCCAAAGTCCAATTTATAAAGCAAGTGAAAGCAATCTTTTTGGAGTGGATTAATGGATAAGAAAAAAGATGAAAATAAAAATCTCCGTGTCCATTTTCTCTCCGCTCCTTTATTCGATGATGCTGGAAATTTAGATTGGGGACAATTAATCAGGAAAACCATTGCCTTAATGGCATTTTTTGTACTCGTCTATGCAATAGCCCTCTTCTTTATAAAAGATCAATATTATGTGATTGGAAATTGGGTTGTGACTCACTTAAGTCTTTCTGGTTTAGCTCTCTTTGTACTTTTTACCGATATGTTCATTGTTCCGATGAGCAACGATATTATTTTCCCTTTTGTTCTAGAGTGGAATCCGATACCCCTGCTGGCTACCATGTCTTTAGCTTCCGCACTTGGAGGCATCGGGGGGTATTGGATTGGTCGCTTGTTAGGTCATCTTAAAATTATTAAGGCGATCACCGCAAACTTTTCTAGCGACGGAGAACGCCTAATTAATCTCTATGGTGGATGGGCCGTGGTAATTGCGGGATTGACCCCGATTCCATTCTCGACAGTCTGTTGGCTGGCAGGTATGTTGCGGGTAAACCCCTATAAAGTGATGCTCGCAACACTTTCCCGTATCCCTCGTATGATTATCTATTATTGGGCTATCCGCGGTGGTCTTTGGTTTGTTTTCTAACGTTTATATCGATTGAATAATCTGATCATAAATCATCTGAGCTCGTAGTGGAGCATCTCCAATGTATTCAGATGCATCAAGTAGGCTGAGAATCTCATTTTCGCTGAGAAATTCTCGTATTCTTGGATCATTGCTAAGACTCTCTTGCATAGGATTGTCTTCACCTCGTTGCACTAGTGGCCATGCTTTTAGAGAGTGTTCTCGAATAACTTCATGCATTTCTTGGCGGTTGGCACCTTTTCTGCCTAGTTCCATTAATAATCGTTCGCTTGCTGCAAAGAGGCCATACCGAAGGAGGTTGTGATTTATCCCTTCTTCGTGGAAAACGACGCCGGAAATGAGTCTTTCCGCTGTAATAAGAACCTCTTCGGTGGCCAAAAATAATTCAGGCAGTACTACCCTACGATTTGCTGAATCGTCCAAGGTTCGTTCCAAAATATTATTTGCCCCATTATGCCACAAAACATCAACCTGAGCCGCGACAAAACGGCACAATGAGTCTATTTTTTCACTATGAATAGGATTGCGCTTGAATGGCATAGCTGAAGACCCTACCTGTTTTTTCCCAAAGGGCTCGCTCCACTCTCCAATTGGAGGGCTTTGCAGTATACGTAAATCTAATGCAAATTTTGCTATTGTTGCACACGTACCACTCAGAACAGAACCAAGTCGCCAATCTTGTTTGCGAGGGTATACTTGCGTTGCTACTATAAAAGGAGTCAGGTTCAACTCCTCCATAACAAGTTGTTCTAGTTGCATTGCAGTGATTTCGGTCCCTTCCAACAGAGCTTGGTACGAAGCACTAGTACCCACTGCCCCCTTTAAACCTTTGCCTTTTAGGGAGTTGTGGACTCGTTGTAAGTCTGTAAGATCATCAAGCAGATCTTGAGCTGTTTGGGCTAGACGATAGCCAATGGTGGTGGGTTCAGCTGGTTGAATATGGGTAAAAGCCATGCACGGGGTTGACCAGGTTTGCTTAATCCGTATTGCAAAAAGGGAGAGTACCCGTTTGAGCAGGGTGATGATTAGTCCCAATGCTTCCTTTTGGCGCAGAACGTCCATATTATCGAGGACATCCATACTGGTTGCACCAAGATGGATGATGCTACCCCCCACGGGGCATTGTTCAGCATAGGTGCGAATTTCAGCCATAAGGTCATGTTGTATTTCAGCTTCAATTTCACTCGCACGAGTAATATCGATGGCATCTTTGTTACGTTCCAAGTCGGCTATCTGTTCAGCAGTAACCAAGTTTACTGTTTTTTGGGCTTTAGCTAATGCAATCCAGATTTTTCTGAGAGTTTTTCGTTTATGGACTTCTGACCAAATGTTGCGCATTTCATCTGAACCATAGCGCCAAGTGAAAGGAGAAATATAAGTCTCATGAGTAAACGAATTATCCATAACTAGTTGGCCTCATTGCATAATAATTATTTGGTCTCGCTCAGGTCCGACAGAGATAAAGGCAATCGGGGCGCCGGTGAGTTCTTCTAAACGCTTTACATACGCCTGAGCCTTAGGTGGTAAATCATCCCATGTACGAGCTTCCTCGGTACTACACATCCACCCCTCCATCTCTTCATAGACTGGTTTTGCTTGTTCTTGTCCAGAAGTATCGGGAAGGTCCGTAATAAGTTCACCGTTGAGCATATAGCCAGTACAAATTTTGATCTTTTCAAAGGAGTCGAGTACATCTAATTTTGTAACTGCAATAGCGGTAAAGCCATTAATCCAACACGAGAAAGATGCTGCAACGGCATCGAACCACCCACATCGGCGTGGGCGTCCTGTTGTAGCACCAAACTCTAACCCCACCGAACGCAGTTTTTCTCCATCCTTATCGAATAATTCAGTTGGGAAAGGGCCACCCCCAACTGAAGTTGAGTAGGCTTTTACTACTCCAATTATAGAATCGATATGACGTGGAGAGATCCCTGCACCGCTACAAGCCCCTCCCGCAGTGGGATTGCTACTTGTGGTATAGGGATAAATCCCCCAGTCTAGATCTCTCATAATCCCTAGTTGTCCTTCAAGGAGGATCTCTTTGTCACTTTGAATAGCCTCGCGCAAGATCGGAAAAGTATCTACTATCTGTGATCCGAAAGCCTCGCGCCATTTGGCACAAATTTCTAGCAACTCTTCAAGAGTGACGGTAGGTATTCCATAGTGTTCTAGCTGCCGGTTTTTCTGAGGAAGCATCATCTCCAAACGCACTCTTAATCGTTCGGGATCGAGGATATCAGAAGCTCTAATCCCTACGCGGGAGGCTTTATCACTGTAGCATGGGCCTACGCCCCGTTTGGTAGTTCCCACAGCCCATCCGCTCTTTTTACTGGCTTCTTCAGCACCATCGAGTAAGCAATGGAAAGGGAGAATTAAATGGGCTCGGCGGTCAATAAAAAGGTTTTTACCATCAACTCCAGCGCTGGCTATGGAAGCTAGTTCTTTGGCCATAGTGTCAAAATTCACCACGGTTCCAGCTCCAACTATACAGAGCGTTTCTGGATTGAAAATACCTGAAGGAATAATATGTAAAGCAAATTTTCCTTTGTCATTAATAACCGTATGACCAGCATTATCTCCACCTTGAAAACGAATTACTACTTGAGCTTTTTGGGCCAAGTAGTCAACGATTCTTCCTTTACCTTCATCTCCCCACTGGGCACCAACTATTGCAGTTACACTCATACATCCATCTCCTTTTTACCTTGACGGTGGTATTCGTTGAGCATTAGGAGCTCATTTTGGGTATGCTCATCAATATCTATGGCATCCCATGGGTATTTAATCCAAATATCTTCGATTTCTTTACCGGAAAAATATCTGGTAATTTCTGGCTGGAATTCGGCTTCTTTTGTTTTTTTCTTATTGTGGAGGACCAGCACCGCTATTTCTTTTGGATCATTTTTTAGTAGTTCGCCAATACAGTAGCGCAGTGTAACCCTAGTATCATCAACCTCATCAATCAAAAGAACCTTTTTTCCACGAAGTTGTTGTTGAGCTTCATCAATCCATTGGATTTTTTGCGGGTGCGTTGAATGTTTTTGGTCAAGCCCATAGTAGGAGATACCAACTGTTAATATAGGTCGATTAATGTAAGTCTTCATAATGCGAGCCGGAATAAAACCGCCTGAACCAATTGCTACAATTACATCGGGATCGTATCCTGATGCCATGAGGCGGTCCGCTAGCGACCGCACTAATTTGTGAATCGAAGCATACCCAACATAATACTTGTTATCCATGTACAATCCTTCTTATTAATCGGTAACTGGCACCATTTCTGCGATGTAGGGGAGTGTTCGATAACGCTCCGCATAGTCGAGCCCATAGCCTACAACCCAAACATCAGGGATTTGGAAACCAACATAATCTAACTCTGCGTCTATTTTTCTTCGTTCTGGTTTGTCAAGCAGAACTACTGTTTTCAGGGATGCGGGATTACGGGCGGTGAAATTACGGCGCAAATAATCGAGGGTATATCCACTATCGAGAATATCTTCAACTATCAAGACATGCCTATTTTCTAGATTTTCACGAGTATCCATAATAAGGCGAACGTTGCCTGTAATCTTTGAAGAATTTCCATAACTGGAGAGAGATATGAAGTCAACAACATGAGGCACGTTAAGTTTACGACATAGATCGGCAAGAAAAATAAAAGAGCCTTTTAATACTCCTACCAGAATCAAGCTCTCTTCGATTCCTGCATATTCTTTGTTAATTTTTCGTGCAAGTTCATCAACTCGACGTTGGATAGTATCAGCATCGATTAAGACACGCACTAAATCTTTGGTAAGAGGCGGGATTGCGATGGCTGTCATGAATTCTCCTTTTTAGTATCTAGGTCTATGGCATAACAATAAAATCATTGAGCTGTCAAGTCTACGCTAAATATAGCCCTCATTCAACTATGTCGATAGAGTCGATTGCTTCAACAGCATTATTGAAAATATCATCAATGCCGACCACCTTGTCAAAACCTGCCCGTGTAAATTGGCGAGCGACTTGAGGTTGCAACCCACAGAAAATTAACTTTATTCCTTTTTGTTCTAATTGCTCATGTAATTCTTCAAGTGCAATCATAGCACTATGATCTATACTAGGAACTCCACGGACAGAGAGGATGATAGTGGTAGCTCCTTCAATCTCTTCAATGGTTGTTACTAATCTATCTTGGGAACCAAAGAAAAGTTGTCCGGTGACATAGACCAATTTTACCGAGGTTATTTCTTTTGAGAGGTTTCTCCCACGTTCATGTCGGCTATCGATATTAGCAATCGTGATTTCTAAGGCAGCACTGCGAATTACAAATAAAATCATGGAAAGGGCGATGCCAATTATAATTGCACTTGTAAGGTTGAATATTATTGTCGCTAAGAGCGTGACGAGAAATTGGGCCATGGATGTTTTATATCTCTTACGATAAGAGTCTATAATGCTCTCCCACGCATTCATACGCCATGCAGTCACCAGGAGAACACCAGCCAATGCAGCCAGCGGGATACGAGAAATCATTGATCCTAATAGAAATAAAGAGGCAATGAGAGTCACAGAATGGAACACACTAACTAAACGGGTTTGTCCTCCCGATTTTATGGCCACAATTGAACGAGCAACCGCTGAACAACCCGGGACTCCGCCAAAGAGGGGAAAAACAATATTCCCTATGCCTTGAGCGAACAATTCTTGATCTGCATTCATTCTCTCTTTTTTTAACTTTCCACCAGCAGCACCCGAAAGTAACGTAGTGATCATCCCTAATGCTGCAATACTTATTGCTGGTACAACTAAAGATTTTAGCATCTCAAGAGTTAGCATGTTAAAAGAAAAGCGTGTTGGTAAGATTAAAGAACGGGGGATCTTTCCTACCTCATGTACAGAGAAAGGTCCTAAAATGTTTACTATAAGAGCTAGTATAATTCCTGCTAGAGAAGCGGGAACTACCTTACCCCAATTCTTTGGCCAAATAATCATCACTAACATAGCTAGTAAACCAAAGAATACTGGTTGCCACTGGATGGTAAAACCCAGCTGGGAATATGAGGATATTTTTTGAATGATGGTCGATCCACGTGAGGAGGTGCCAAAAAAATTGTCTATTTGCCCGAATGCTATTAAAACAGCAATTCCTGAGGTAAATCCAGTGATCACTGCTGATGGAATAATCGATACGATCTTCCCTGCTTTTAAAAGTGAGGCAATTATAAGGAAGACTCCAGATAGGATCCCTGTTATGAGGACACCCTCTACACCATATTTAGCAGAAAGAGGGAGTAGGATTGCAACCATTGCCCCTGTTGGACCACTAATAGAAAAAGAGGAGCCCCCTAGAACTCCAATTATAAGGCCAGCGAAAATAGCAGTAACCAGACCAGCTGCTGCGTCCGCACCGGACGCCACCCCAAAGGCGAGAGAGAGGGGCAACGCAACGGCTGCCACATTAATTCCTGATAATAAGTCTTTTTTGAGGGTTTTAGATGAATAACCAGCAAATTCTTGTCTTAAGTCCTGAACGTACTGCGCAAACATATAGAGGCTTTCCTTCTGTTAGATGATTTTTTCAGTCTAGTAATTGCTTTTATTTATAGCATTTCAAACAAATAAAAGCAAGAAGAGCTGGTTTTAACGGTAGGTCTTCATTATATATTATTGACGGATCAAAGTGAGACGACTATACTAGAATTCCGGTTACGTTTTGGCTTCCTTCCATACTTTCCTGTCTTCTCTTTAATCGGGCAGGGAGTAAAGTCAGACGATAGTTGTGTTGTGCATAGGAGGGAAGTATGTTTATAGAAGTTGATAGCTCTTCATTGGAGCTCAATCCATTCACCGCAATAGGTTCAGATAACTTTCTCATTACAGCTGGAAATGACGATAACTGGAATACTATGACAGCGGCTTGGGGCTTTTTGGGGGTGATGTGGAGAAAACCCGTTTTTGGTATAGTCGTTCGCGATAGCCGTTACACCTATGAATTCTTGGAAAAACATAGCCAATTTACTTGTTCTTTTTTCCCCCCTGATTTTCAAGAAGCCCTCCAGTACTGTGGAACACATTCCGGTAGAGATACCGATAAGGCTAAAGTAACCGGATTAACTCCGGTGGTAGTCCATGACAACTATGTCTCTTTTAATCAAGCCAATATGGTCTATTGCTGTACAAAGGCCTCAAAGACGATCATAGATCCGGCAGATTTTATTGACCCCTCCATTGATACTCATTATCCCAAAAAAGATTATCACAGACTCTATTTGGGTTATATCGAACACATTCTTGTGCAAGAAGAGTAGGGAGGGGATGTATGTCAATTGCGTTCAATCGTGAACAGGGTTTAAAATCCCTTACTCTTATGATTCGTTCCCGGTTATTTGAAAAAAAAATTGAAGCGCTCTTCTCATCCCATGAGATGCATGGAACCACCCACTTAGCTATTGGGCAAGAGGCGGTTCATGCCGGGGTCTCTCCAGCTCTTGATCCTGAGGATTGGATACTAACTACCCATCGTTGTCATGGACATACATTAGCTAAAGGTGCTTCGGTAGAAGCAATGCTCTCCGAATTCTTTGGCCTTTCTCAAGGCCTTTCTAAAGGGTTAGGGGGGTCAATGCATCTAGTAGATCTAGAGCATCATAATGGGGGGACTTCTGCTGTAGTTGGTAGTGGGGTTGCCATTGCTACTGGTATGGCCTTGCAATTAAAGCGAACTGGTTCCCACAATTTAGTAGTAGCCTTTTTCGGCGATGGAGCCAGTAGCCGTGGCATTATCCATGAAGCAATGAATATGGCCTCAATTTGGAACCTGCCCGTATTATTTTTATGCGAACACAATCTGTATGGTATGTCCTCGTGCGCTACAAACATGGTTTCGGTTGAATCGATTGCCTCACGTGGAGCAAGTTATTCAATTGAAAGTCGGACAGTAGACGGCAACGATGTTGAAGTAGTCTATGCTGCTGTTCAGGAAGCGGCCCAATATATTCGAGAAGAGAGTCGACCTTACCTGCTAGAAACACGAACATATCGTCTTTCCGGACACTCTAAAAATGATATACGCAATTATAGGACACGGGAAGAAGAGGCTGCATGGAGCCAAAGAGACCCTCTGAAAATATTAAAAGAGCGGATGATTGCTCGTGGTCACCTCAGTGAAGATGATTATAATTTGCTCGAAAAACATGAACAGAAATCATTAGATAAAATCGCAGAATCACTTGCCAAACAGAAACGGTACCTATCTTTCGAGGAGGCCTCTTCCTATGTCTACGCCACAGGAGGCTCACGATGAAAAAATTGAGTTATCGGGAAGCTATCCGCGAGGCTATGATTGAAGAGATGGCTCGTGATGAGCAAGTGGTGATTATCGGTGAGGATGTCGGCTGTTATGGAGGGTGTTTTAAGGTAACGACCGGCCTCTTAGAACGGTTTGGGACCCATCAAGTTATCGAAACTCCCGTCTCGGAGGAAGGATTGGTGGGAGTCGCTGTAGGAGCTGCCATGCTGGGGATGCGACCCGTCGTGGAAATTATGTATGGAGATTTTTCGACACTGGCGGCTGATCCGTTGATAAACCATGCAGCGAAGACTCATTTTATGACTGCTGGTCAATTTTCTGTACCATTAGTGTATCGTACTCCCATGGGTAGTGGTACTGGTGCGGCAGCACAACACACGCAAAGTCTCGAAGCTCTTTTTACAAATATTCCAGGTCTCAAAGTAGTGTATCCGGCTACACCAATTGATGCTAAAGGTTTACTTAAAAGTGCCATCAGAGATCCTGATCCAGTTATCTTTTTAGAACATAAAGTATATGGAACTGAAAGTGTAATACCTGAAGGCGAATTTACAATTCCACTTGGTCTTGCCGATATTAAACGGCAAGGAAAGGATGTCTCTATCATTACCTACGGGAAAACAGTTTTTACGGTGTTGAAGGCTGCAGCTATTCTCGAAGATACAGAGGTCAGTGTCGAAATAATCGATTTGCGTTCATTAAGACCTTTAGACACCCCCACTATATTAGAATCGGTGAGAAAAACTGGTCGTGCAGTTGTGGTGCATGAAGCACCGCAATTTGGAGGGTTTGCCGGTGAGGTTGTGGCCCAAATTGTTGGCGATGAAGAGACTTTCAGAGCCCTTAAAGCTCCTGTTGCCCGTGTTTGTGGTAAAGAGATGCCCACCCCATTCAACAAGGATTTAGAGAGGCAACTGCCACCCTCTCCTCAAGCTATTATCGAAGCTGTTTTAGCTTTGTTCCCATCAGCTGTATAAAATTCCTGCTTAACTACGGTCATGTAGCGCAGCTTGGAGGAACTAAAAACCCCGCGTAGAGTTCCTTCAGGGGTAGGATATCTATGCAGTTTGAACTGTATGTCAAAGTTTTAATGCTAGTTGTGGTCCCCTTTTATTTTTTTCTCTGAATCGCTACAATGGGCGATACTCTTGTGGAATACCCCACAAGTGAAACTGAATCGAGGAGAGACTACCAGATGGAGATCGATGTACGGAACCTGCACCCATTGGAGATCAGGTTATTAAGGCATGTGTCGCCTGGTGAAACCATAACGGCACAACGTCTTATAGATGAGCTTGATTATAATATTGGACACTGTAACCAAGCTTTTAGCTGGCTTGTTGCCAAAGGCTTTCTTGAAGAAACTGATCGGAAGTTTCGTACATTTTTTGAGTTAACCCCATTAGGGTATCAACAACTCGAAAACGGGACACCTGCGTTGCGAATTTTTAATTTACTTAAAGAGAGTGGCCCCCATAGTTTGCCCGAAATTGCAGATAAACTAACATTAGAGAAATCTGATGTTGGCTCAGCATTTGGTATTTTGGCAAAAGCGGGCTCTTGTCGGATGAAAGAGGGTAACCGAGCTGAAGCCATTACAAATGAAGCGCCTCCTGAGGTGCTCATAGCTAAAGTGGTCCTTGCCAAAGCGGCCTCTGCTCCGTTGGAAGAATCTCTACTAACTAAAGAAGAGCGCGCTTTTGTTGCTAAAAATAGTAAAAAGAGAGGTGCAACCGCTTCTCCATTTAAATTGATTGAACGGGAAGAAGTCTTCTATAAACTCTCCGAGAGTGGTTTGGAGGCTAAAAAAGCGTTGTTGAAAGCTAATATTACCGGAGAAGAGCTGGGAGCAGTAACCCCGGCGATACTTGCTTCTGGCGCTTGGAAACAGGCCTCTTTTAGACCATACAGTTTAAACACCCCCCCAGCCCGGCTTATTCCTGGCCGTAAAAACTCCTATGGAGCATATCTTCAATGGGTTAAAGATAAATTGTGTTCCCTTGGATTTGAAGAATTTGATGGTCCATTAGTTGAGAATGAATTTTGGAACGGTGATGCGTTGTTTATGCCACAGTTTCATAGTGCTCGAGATATTCATGATGTCTATTATCTAAAAAATCCTCGGCATGCTAAAGAAATTGAAGAGCCTTTTCTACATCAAGTTGCCCAAACCCATGAAAACGGGTGGAATACGGGAAGCCGTGGTTGGCAATACACTTTTGATCATGAGTTTACTCGTCGCCAAGTTATGCGCAGTCAAGGTACTGTGTTATCGGCAAAAACCTTACCAACGGCAAAAGTTCCAGGTAAATATTTTGGGGTAGTTCGCTGTTTCCGTTACGATCAGGTTGATGCCACTCATGGTGCCGATTTTTACCAAACCGAAGGAATTGTGTTGGGCCATGATGTGAATTTAAAAACACTTCTTGGACTTTTAAAGATGTTTGCTGAAGAGGTCGCTGGAGCTGAAGAAGTCAAATATGTTCCAGGATATTTCCCCTTTACCGAACCGTCAATTGAAGTCCATATCAAACATCCCCAATTGGGTTGGTTTGAATTAGGGGGCAGTGGGATTTTCCGACCAGAAGTTACCAAAGCGCTCGGGATTGATGTTCCCGTACTAGCTTGGGGATTAGGCATTGATCGTATGGCCCTGATGCACCTTGGTTTAAATGATTTACGAGAACTGTTCACCCCTAATATTGAAAATGTGCGTATGAGAAGGAGTAACTAATGCCTAAAATTGAAGTACATGAAAAGTTATTCAATTCCCTGTTAGGGAAGTCGTATAGCAATGCTCAACTTGAAGAAATTTTACCAGTGGCAAAAGCAGAACTAGATGGGCATGATCCAGACGAAAGTTTATATAAAATTGAATTAAATGATACCAACCGTCCCGATTTGTGGTCTACAGCTGGTCTTGCTCGGCAACTTGTCTCGTATCGTGATAAGATTATTGCTCAATATGATTTCTTTTCGACATCCGAAGAGACTCTCGACTCAGATGGAAGGACCCTTATTGTCCACGAATCGGCAAAATTAGTGCGTCCCTATTCTATAGGGTTCGCAGTTACTGGAAAAGTGATCGACGAAGAGATTTTGCTAGATTTCATTCAAGGTCAAGAGAAGTTATGTAATAACTTTGGAAGAAAGCGTAAAACCATAGCAATCGGAGTATATCGGAGTGATCTTATTACCTACCCAGTTCATTTTGAAGGAGCCGACCCAGATAAGGCTCATTTTGTCCCTTTGCACATGAGTGAAGATCTCACATTACGCGAAATATGTAAAAAGCATCCAAAGGGCTTAGAGTTTGGATCCATTGTAGCAGATAGTCCTGTGTTTCCGTTTCTCTACGATGACACTGGAGCTGTGTTGAGTTTTCCTCCTGTAATTAATAGTGCCCATATCGGGGCAGTAGAAGTTGGTGATGAACACCTCTTTTTTGAGTTAAGTGGCACAGGATTAGACGATTTGCTACTAGCAGCCTCAATTATAGCGTGTGATTGTGCCGATATGGGATTCACTATTCTACCAGTGCGTTGTGAATTTCCCTTCGATACTAAGTATGGGCGTGAAATCACTGTTCCTTACTATTTTCAAGACCCGGTTGGATGTGAGTTAAATTTCCTGAGACGTACATTAGGAGAGAATCTTACTGGCGAAGAAATTATACTAGCCTTACGTCGGATGGGAATCTTTGCTGTAGTTGATGAGAAAATGGTCTATGTTACGGTACCTGAATATCGGAATGATTTTTTACACCCTGTGGATATTGTTGAAGATGTTATGATTGGGCATGGATTAGAGAATTTTGCCCCAGAATTACCTAGTGATGCTACTGTGGGCCGTATTACTGAGGCCGAAACATTTGCCCGTAAGGTCAAAGATATTATGGTAGGTCTCGGGTATCAGGAGATGATGTACAATTATTTAGGTTCACGGCGTGAATATATCGAAAATATGCATGTTGATGGCTCTGAATACATTCAAATTGCCAATCCAATGAGTGAAAATTATGAATACGTGCGCCCGTCAATTATTCCATCGTTGCTGGAATCGGAGAGCGTAAGTGCTCATGCTGCCTACCCACACCATATTTTTGAAGTGGGAAAAGTGGCCTTTCTTGATTCTACAGACAATTCAGGCACTACCACACGCAACTATCTAGGGTTCTTATCTGCTAGTAGTGAAATGGGCTTTAACCAGCTCAATAGTGTTATTGCCACCATTTTTTACTATCTAAACCATGAATATGTCATGGAAGATCTCGATGACCCTCGTTTTATTGCAGGGCGTTGTGGGAAATTGTTGTGCAATGGAGTCGTTGTAGGTGTCTTTGGTGAGGTGCATCCAGCAGTACTGGAGAGCTGGGGAATAACCATGCCAACTATTAGTTGTGAAATAGATTTAGATTTACTGCATTAATATAGGAACGTATGGGGGTGTTTAAAAGGCACCCTCATCTCCGTTATGGGACGACAAAGGTCCCCATAACAGCTGAGCGTTCTTCATACGGAAGGTTTTCGTTATCCCAAGGTCCAATGGTAATCGTCTCACTAGCAAGGGGGAGTAACCCTTGTGTATAGATATAATCAATGCGTTCCGCATAAGTGTCGCCCTCTCCGGTAGTGAACTCCCAAGTAGTACCAGGAGCAGCCTCTGCATTGTAGTGAGTGAGGCGCCAGCTATCGAAAAAGCCTCGCTCTTTGAAAAGATCACTGTAAGGCCATCGTAGGAAAATCCTATAGGGATGATTAGTGGCAGTTTCAAACCAATCTTCACTAGTAGGTTGCCCCAAAGAAGCTAAGAGCAAAATCGGGCTCTCGTCGGTAGGTATGGGTAGCTCTTGATCCACATTAGATAAAATTGTTTGCCATTGTGGAGCAGGGGCTTCGAAAAAGCTTTGAAAGGGATTGGAAGGAAAGAGGTCCAAGATCCCTACTTTTATTGTATGGGCGAGGTCGATTTGGACAAGAAATAAGTGGTCTGTATGGGGCGATGCTTCTAATTTAGTTGCTAGTAATCGTCGTTCATCTATGCGGAAAGTTGGTATTTCAAGTTGATCCTCAAGGTAAGAAACAATATCTTCTTCTCCCGTAAACCCAAAAATATCTACATCTGCAGAATGAACTTCTGTAACAATACAATCAAGAAGTGCTGAAGGCGCATTCTGCGGTAAGGGAATGAGAGCCGCAGAGAATGTACTTAGCGGCGCCTGCTTAGGTGGCAGAATAGCTTGCGTTGGTACAGGAGCACTTGCAACTTCAATCTTGGGTTCTTTTTGTAGTTCTGAAAATTTTGTAGGGACAAGAGGTGTTTTAGCAATAGAAGGGGTTGGATAAATTACTGATTTTGCTTCTGCATAATTATAAGTCATACAGCTACTCAAGGTAACAACGACTAAAATTAGTAATAATGGTTTGAGAATTTTCACTATTTGGAACATTGTAATTACACCTTCTTAAGAAAAGCAGCAATCTCTTCTCCATGGGATTGGGGAGAAACTTTTGGCCAGATTTTTATTAATTTCCCCGTTGGATCAAAGATAAAAGTACTTCGGATTACCCCAAAGGAAGTTTTGCCAAACCTCACTTTTTCACCCCAAGCACCTAAAATTTCAAGCAGTTCATGATTGGGATCGGAGAGCAATGAGAAGTTTAATTGGTATTTTGCTTTAAATTTTTGATGTGATTTAACTGAGTCAGGACTTAGACCCAAAATAACTGCCCCTGTTGCTGTAATTTCTTGTGATTGGTCCCGAAAGGAACATGCTTCAGCGGTACACCCAGGAGTATCATTGCGTGGATAGGCGTAGAGAACAATATATTTTCCTGCGAAATCGCTAAGATTTACATTTTTACCCGTATCATCAAATAATGTGACGGAAGGGATTGGGGATCCAATTTCAAGCATAAAAACCTCCAATATTATTCATCGTTGAACAGTGAAAGGAAACGCAAGCGGGCCTCTTCTTGAGTCTCCTGTTTCTTCTTACCGGTGGACTCTTTTAAGACAAAAAAATCACAAAAATTAGCTAGGTCTTTATAAATTACCGGCTCATCAATCTCCTCACGACACTCATGGTATGCATTAGGATCGTAGAAACGACAATTTAAACAAACCTTGAGCGGACGACCGCAAAAAGAGCAGACCGAAGCATGTCCCACTATCATGGTTGCAGGAATTTCTGTTTTACAAAAATGACAACTACTCATGTTGCTAGTGTACCAATGAGTAGGCAATGGGGCAAGCAAAATTAGTAGTAATTGGATCTCCCCTACAAATGTAATTTACGACCATAATCAGCGATTTCACCCTCATTATAAGCAGTTTTTTTAGGGATGAATCGTTTGCCATCACCGCTATAACGAGGAATGATGTGGATGTGCAAATGGGGGACTTCTTGACCTGCTGCCGGTCCGTTATTAATCACAATATTTGTTGCTTCTGCATCCAACTCTTTGTGCATTGCGGCATCAAGTTTTTTAACTATTTCCATCATTCGAATGAGTGTTTTTGGAGGGCAATCGCCTATGGTGGGATACGGTTCCCGTGAAATCACGAGGGCATGTCCTTTGTTTACTGGTGCAATGTCCAAAATGGCAATGCATAGATCATCGCTGTATAGTTTGGTTGCAGGAATTTCACCTTTAATAATTTTGGTAAAAATAGTTTCCATCGGAACCTCCATGTTCGAAAAGTGTACCATTATTCCTCTTTTGCTACTATAGAGAAGTTAGTTTGCTCAAACTAATATGAGTTAAACCTTGTACAATTATATAGATGAGAAAGGATTGAACAAAAATGGATAATATACTAGACTCCGTTCGGTACGCTTAAATTTATAGTGTGCTTGACTCATATGCCCTATTTGATGCAAATTCTCGGATTAGCCATGGGATATGTTTTAAAACCCAGAAATATTTTTGACCGATGATGCGTTTGCTTATACAGAAGCTGGCGGACTACGGCGATTAAAGAAGAGGAAGCATGTATGTCTGAAATTACAAAAATGAGAAACATCGGAATCAGTGCCCACATTGATTCAGGGAAAACAACCCTTTCCGAACGTATTCTCTTTTATTCTAATAGAATTCACGCCATTCACGAAGTGCGGGGCAAAGATGGTGTTGGTGCTACTATGGATTCAATGGAACTTGAACGTGAGCGAGGAATCACTATAGCCTCAGCTGCTACGAATGTTACGTGGAAAGATTATTCTATCAACGTTATTGATACCCCAGGGCACGTTGATTTTACCATTGAAGTTGAACGATCTTTGCGTGTCTTGGATGGTGCGGTCTTAGTGTTGTGCTCGGTAGCTGGCGTACAATCTCAATCTATTACGGTTGACCGGCAGATGAAGCGTTACCGAGTTCCCCGGATTGCTTTCATTAATAAATGTGATCGTACGGGTGCTAATCCTGTTCGTGTTAAAAACCAATTAATTGAAAAATTGGGGTTAAATGCAGTTCTTATGCAGATCCCAATTGGCCTTGAAGACCACCTAGAGGGTGTTGTCGACCTCATTACTATGAAGGCCATTTATTTTGATGGACCAAGTGGTGAGATTTTGCGCTATGCAGAAATCCCCGAAGAACTGAAAGCTGAGGCTGATGCAAAACGAGAAGAGATGCTTGATGCTATCTCACTTAGTAGCGATGAGTTGATGGAAGCTATTCTTGAAGAAAGAGTAACAGAAGATATTATTCATCGCGCCGTGCGCAAAGGTACCATTGCCTTAGAATTAGTTCCCGTTTTCATGGGTTCGGCTTACAAAAATAAAGGTATTCAACCATTACTTGACGCTGTTGTTGGTTATTTGCCTAACCCAACAGAAGTTACCAATACCGCTCTCGATCTTGATGATGAAGAGCGTGTGGTGGTGTTAAAATCTGATGAGAACTTACCAGCTGTCATTTTAGGTTTTAAATTAGAAGATGGCCAGTATGGTCAACTCACTTACATCCGTATTTACCAAGGTAAATTAAAGAAAGGGGATGAACTGATTAATACAAGAAGCCGCAAAAAGTTTAGAGTTGGGCGGCTCGTACGGATGCATTCTAATGCGATGGAAGATATTAACGAAGCTGTCTGTGGTGATATTGCGGCCCTTTTTGGTGTTGATTGTGCCTCAGGTGATACGTTCTGTCATCCATCACTGAACTACTCTTTAACATCCATGTATGTGCCAAAACCGGTAATTAGTTTAGCTTTAAGCCCGGCCGACAAGAAGTCCGCCGATAATATGGCGAAAGCACTCAATCGTTTTACGAAAGAAGATCCTACTTTTAATACCTATGTTGATGCCGAATCAAATCAGACTATTATCCAAGGAATGGGTGAGCTGCACTTAGAAGTCTATGTGGAGCGAATGCGTCGTGAATATAAGGCTATTGTAGAGACCGATAAACCTGAAGTAGCTTATCGCGAGGCTATTAGTCAACGGGCCGATTTCAACTATACCCATAGGAAGCAGACCGGAGGCTCTGGTCAGTTTGCCCGTATTGCTGGTTATATTGAACCACTTGAAGAGACCGAAGAGGTCAAAGAATACGAGTTTGTCAACCTTATTAAAGGTGGTGTAATTCCTACCGATTATATCCCCTCTTGTGATAAAGGTTTCCAGCTTGCGATCAAGAAAGGGACGCAGCTAGGTTTTCCTATTGTAGGTGTACGTGCTGTTATTAATGATGGCGCCTACCATGCGGTCGACTCCTCTGATCAAGCGTTCCAAACAGCTGCTTTAGCTGCTTTTCGAGAAACATATGATCGGGCTAAGCCTGTTATCTTGGAACCGATTATGAAGGTCGTGGTAGAAGGTCCCACCGAATTCCAAGGGAATATTTTTGGGAGTATTAACCAGCGCCGTGGTATTATTATTAGTTCGACTGAAGATGGGCTGGCCTGTATGGTTGAGGCGGAAGTTCCCCTTTCAGAAATGTTTGGTTATTCCACCGTGCTTAGATCATTGACCCAGGGGAAAGCTGAATTTACTATGGAGCTTGCTAAATACAGCCGTGTTCCAACGAGCATCAGCGAAGAATTAAAGAAAAATTATCTTGAAAAGAGACGCCAGGAACAGGGAAAATAACTCCTGGTGTCTAAAAATTTAGTTATAACCGGCTTTATTGGCCAGTTTTAACTAATCAATAACTATTTTGGAAGATTGTTTTGCCCTTTGGAAAACCATGGTATACTTTAGTAACATCAACATCTCGGAGGATGCGTAGTATGGAAATTCAAGAATTAAATGCTTTAAGCCCACTACGGGCGTTTGATGAATCTCTCGATGGTGGATTGGGAAAAGGGAATCTTGGCGTTCTTGTTTCTCGCCATGGTATTGGAAAGACAGCTTGTTTGGTTCATTTAGCAACCGATAAATTATTTAGAAACGAGCATATTATCCACGTTTCTTTCTCCGGTAATGTAGAGCATGTGATAAATTGGTACAAGGAAGTTTTTCGGCAAATTTCAGAAAACCGGTCGTTAGCGGATGCTGCCTCAATTTACAATGAAATCTTAGCTAATCGAGTTGTAATGAATTTCAGCCAAGAAAATGTTTCGATTGAAAAGGTTTTATCGAGCCTTGAAACACTCATTCGCCAAGGTTCTTTTAATGCCGATGCGGTCATGTTTGATGGGTATAAACTTACAGTTGCCACAGAAGACGATGTTCGTAAGATTAAGCAATTTGCCATGGATATGCGCCTAGAAGTCTGGTTTTCAGTATCGCCGGTCCGTTCTGATGTGCAATTTGATGAAAATGGTGTGCCGAGTACTATTTTACGGTACGAGCAATTAATTGATGTTCTAATTGGTCTTAAATATAACGAGGCCATGGACAAGGTTATTATGACATTAGTTAAGCATGGAGAATCCATGGATCCTAAACCTATGCATGTTAACCTTAATCCTAAGACTATGCTGATTTCTGAGTAAAGCTAAACTAACTGGCTGGAAATCCTTTCAGCCAGTTCTACACCCATTCTTCTAATGGACCAGCTTCGCTACTATTTGGTTCAGTGATTAATACTACAACTTGTGCAATAACGGCCTCACCTCTCCCTAGTTCGCCGAGTAAGCCTTCAGCAGTTTTAGCCTTTACAGAGACTCTCCCGATTTCTATAGCACAAGCAAAGGCTATTGATTGACGTATTTGAGTGATAAATGGCCCTAATTTAGGCTGTTGCAAAATAACTGTACAATCTATATTTTCGATCGAATAAGCACCTAATTTTACGAGAGTTCGTTGCAATAAATCTAAACTTGAGGCGTCTTTCCATTCTGCATCAGTAGGAGGGAAATGGGTGCCAATATCCCCTGCAGCGATTGCTCCTAAAAGAGCGTCGATAAGCGCATGGAGTAAGACATCACCATCTGAATGGCCTTCTTCTCCTTTAGTATGAGGAATTTCAATACCTCCAAGCAATAATCGTCTTTCTGTAACGAGGGGATGAATATCCCATCCTGTACCTATTCGCATGTTCAAACCTCGATTGATTGGATGTCGTGGGAAACTGTGATTTTACGATTGGCAGCATTGCCTACACAAGTGCCCACCATTTCACCAAAATCGGTGAAAATTTCGGTATCGTCAAAATAGGTCTTATTAGTGCGTGCTGCCACACGGTGGGCTTCGAGAATCGTGGGAAAGCGAAATGCTTGTGGTGTTTGGACGGTTACCATGGCGGATCTATCAATATGGGCTGTTATTTTACCTTCACTATCGATCTTTTTTACGGCATCGTGTAGAGCAAGAATGGGGGCAGCACCGCCAAATACAGTTGCAGTGGCCAAGGTTGAAATAATTGTTTCCTCAGTCACCCAAGGGCGTGCACCATCATGGATCATTACATAAGAAATAGTAGGAACGTGCAACTGCAAGGTTTCAAGACCACGTAAGACCGATTGCTGTCGAGTTGTGCCACCTTGTACTAACAGTACTGGTATGGGGGATGCAAACAGAAGATTATCCAAAGCTGCTTCGGTCTCCTCTCTAAATCCTTCACCATAGGTGACTATTACAAATTTTAATTGGGGAATAGAAAAAAAGGGGGCCGCTGCATGGTAGAGAACACTTCGATTATCTAAAAGGTGAAATTCCTTCTTACGGAGTGTGGAAGTCTCTGAACCATTAAAGCGAGTACTTGTGCCAGCGGCAGTAATGATAACTCCATGAGCAGGGAAAGACACTAAGCTTCCTTTTCCGTAGGATCTTTTTCTAGTTTAGTGAAGATAATAGCTTCGAGCTCTTCTCTTGGGCGCCCTAACGCGAGAGCTGACTCATCGATTAATATACGTAGGGCACTATCGTAGAGTTTACGTTCTTGCACAGGTAATTCTTTAATTTTACTACGGTGATATAGGATTTGAACCACTTTTGCAATTGAGGCTATAGAACCCTCTTTGAGGTAATCTACATTCATCTGATAGCGTGCTTTCCAGTCCACAGGTACTTGTTCAAGTTTATTTGAAATCCCATTAATAGCTTTTAGTGCTTCTGAGGGTTCTACAATAGCACGAATACCTAATTCTTCTGTTTTATCTACAGGAACCATGACGGTCATATCAGAAATATCTAGAAAAATTTCATAGTACAAGGATGTGTTGCCTCTAAGAGTCTTTTTTTCAATCTTATTGATTACACCCACACCTTGGAGGGGATAGACCACATGGTCTCCTAATGCAAAAGCTCCGGTATTTTCTGTCGATATCATAGAGGCTATTATACTCGAAAATTGGGGATATAACAAGTCTGGCATAAATCCTTTTATTACGGTATATTTCCACGATGAATAAAAAGATACGTTATAGCGGAGTGCTCCTTCATCCTACCTCATTACCTAGTAAGCATGGCATAGGGGACTTCGGAGATGCTGCGCGCAACTTTATAGATTTGTTGGCTTCAGCTTCGGTAGGGCTGTGGCAAATCCTACCTCTTGGTCCGGTAGGATATGGTAATTCGCCGTATGCCTCACGTTCAGCCTTTGCCGGTAATGAATTATTAATCAGTCTTGAGCTCTTAGCTGACCAAGGTTATCTTGATCTCGATGAAATTATCGACCATCCTCAATTTCCCGAAAATAGAGTCGACTTTGAAAGCGTGGAGTCTTTTAAAAGACCTCTATTAGTCCAAGCGGCACACACCTTCCTTGCTCAAGCCTCTACGCAAGATGCCCAATCCTATACGGAATTTTGCAAGACCCAGAAGGACTGGTTAGATGATTATGCTTTATATAGTGCCTTAGCCGATCATTATAATGATTCTCGTTGGTATAGTGCTTGGGATGTCGAATTAACACGCAGGACTCCCAAAGCTCTCGCTTATTGGACTGAGAAAAAGCAAGAGGAAATTGCTATCTGGAAAGTGCTCCAATTTTTCTTTTATCAGCAATGGAAAGATGTTAAAAATTATGCCAATGAGAACGGCGTTGCTATTGTTGGAGATCTACCCATTTTTGTTGCTTCCGATAGTGTTGATGCTTGGAGTCACCGAGAATTTATTAAGATGGATAAAGATGGTTCCATATCTGCTCTTAGCGGAGTCCCACCCGATGCGTTTAGCAGTACTGGGCAACTTTGGGGTAATCCTGTGTATGACTGGGAGGCTTTAGAAGCCGACGATTTTTCATGGTGGATACGCCGCATGGAGCATCAATTTGATTTATTTGACATGGTGCGTCTCGATCATTTTAGAGGATTTCAAGCCTACTGGGAGGTTCCTAGTGGGCAACTCACGGCCGAAAATGGAGAGTGGATAACAGCTCCAGGGAGAGCTTTGTTTACCACAATGCGCCAACATTTTGGAAAATTGCCGGTGATTGCTGAAGACCTTGGAGTAATTACCCCAGCAGTTGAAGCATTACGTGATTCGAATAATTTCCCGGGGATGAAAATACTCCAATTTGCTTTTAATTTGGAGGAGCCTGGTCGTTTAGATCCAGAGAATCCTTATTTACCTCATAATTATGATGAATCATGTGTGGCTTATACTGGAACCCATGATAACGATACAACCAAAGGGTGGTTTGAAAAGTTGCATGCCGAAGAGAAAGATATCATACGGCGTTACCTTAGTTGTAACGATGAAGGAGTGCCATGGCATATGGTTCGAGCCGTGATGGTCTCTTGTGCTCGCTATGCAATTGTCCCCATGCAAGACATACTTGGCCTTGGTAGTGAAGGGCGGATGAACACCCCGGGAACGGTTGGCGAGCTCAATTGGACCTGGCGTGTAACACCACAACAAATCTCAAAAGAGGTCAGTGCTCGTTTAGTTTCTATAGTACAACCTTTTAAAAGAGATGCAACCTACCAAGAACTCTCCTTAGTTATCTCCTAGGCTCCTACTCAAAAGCAAGATGTTTTACGGGATGGATATTTAAAATATTATCGTACCATCCTGTTACCTTTTTAGAGTTGATGATGTTCGTAGTGATACCATGGTACAGAGGAAAAACAACCGATTCCGATAAAAGGTAATCCTCCGCCTCTTCGATTAATCGATTACGTTCTTCTTTGGTAGTGGCTGCCATGGCTAGGTTGAGTAAACTATCGTACTCCTTGTTGTGATACTGACCAAGATTGTACCCACTGCTGCCACTAAAAAGATGAAGGAAGGTAAACGGATCAAGGAAATCTCCAATCCACGTAATGAATGCGAAATCATAGGGAGAAGTATTTGGATAACGCGAATACATGCTGAGGGGTACAATGTCAATAACGACAGTAATTCCTAAGTTTTTACTCCAGATATCAGCAATCTTTTCGGCAGATTCTATAACTTGTGCTCCGCGATGGACGGCTATGTGTAATTGTGGCAAGCCGGCACCATATGGGTATCCGGCTTCGGTTAACAATTGTAGAGCCTCACTTTGGTTATCTTGAAAAGAGTTAGTTTTGGCTGTTCTCTTTTGATTGGGAACTAGAAAAGGAGAAGGGAAAATCTGTTTACTCTCTTTTCTTATATCCTCCCAAGGGATAAGTAATTCAAGTGCCCGACGGATGCGAGGATCACTATAAGCACCTTCATTGGTGCTAAAATAATAAAATCCAGTGGAGTATTCGGGGGTTATTCGTAAATCTTCTTTGTCATGGAGTAGCTCACGCGGAATATAAGCGAGTGACCAGTGGATTTCCTCTTCTAGATAGGCTTCGATAAGTGGGAGATAGTCCATAAATTGGAAACGGATATAATCGCTGGGAACTGCCTTATAGTCTCGGTACCAGGGATGTTTTGCTAACTTAACCTCTTGGGTGTCTATTCTCTCTATTACATACGGCCCGGATGCAATGATTTTGGGTGGTGTTTCTTTGCTATTTCTTAATGAAGAATGAATGGCTGAAAAAGGGAGAGTCCCTAATAAGGCAGGTAAATAGGGGGCGGGATATTGTAAGGTTAATTCAATAGTTAGCGGATCGCTTACAGAGATGCCAATAGCTCCCTTTGAGCCGTTACCAGTGCGATACGCCGCTACCCCCTCAATACAATCAAGCATAGAGACTAAGTAGGTATTATCATTTTCATCACGAGATCGCTCTAATAACCAGAGCCAAGAATCTACAATTGATTGAGCAGTAATAGGTTCTCCATTTGAAAATCGTCCCCGTTCATCAAGATAAAAGGTCCAATGCAATCCATTTTGGCTAGTTGTAAATCTTTTGGCGAGGGCCGCAATAGGTTCTCCTGTTTGAGGAGCTAAACTGAACAACCCTTCGAAGAGTCCATCCAAAACTAATAATGAGACAGTATCTGTGGCTTGAGCTGGGTTGAGATACAACTCATCTTCACTTGCCAACATGGCGATAGTAAATGTATTTTGACTCTCTAATGGAGGATATGATGGTTGGAGAACGCCCTCATTCACTCCGCTTGCCCCAAGGATTGTGCTGAAGATTAATGTTGTCACAATCAATGTGAATCGTTTCATACAAATTCCTTTGCAATGAGAGATGTAACATCAGAGATCATCTCATGCATCTCGGGCGAGGTGTTTTTAGTGCCTTGTTGAAGTACTGCTAAGATAGCAGGCATTGAATAGTCTGTTCCGGGTAGTGCAGTATGCAAGAACTCTATAAATTCTACTGAAAGGGCATCACTAAAAATATTTACATCATGGATCTTCCCAGATTGGACATCAAAATCTAACGTAATCCCGCCCCAAGTGAAGCGTCCACTTATTGGGTGATCAAACTGAGGTGTCGTACCAAATCTCCAATTCCAATCAGCATACTTTTGATACGTTTCATATAATGATTCTATCTTGGAGAGGCGTTCAATCGTCAAATCTTCAATTTCGCTAGTTTGTCCATAGGTTGAAAAGAATGAAGAGAGGATGGCTTCAGATAAAGAATCGTGTGTCAGAGCTGGATTAAATTCGGTAAGATTAGCAACACGAGAGGCAACTGAACGGATTCCTTTTGATTTTAATTTGGCTTTGTCAGGGGTAAGATAGGTTGGTATTTTTGCCATGTCGGAGTTTATAAGCAGTGTTCCATGGTGAAATGCCCTTTGCGATGTTTTACGAAAAGCACTGCCCGATATCTTTTTACCTTCAACTAAAATATCATTTCTACCCGATTGAATAGCCTTTATACCTAATTTTGCTAAGGCATCAATAATTATAGTGAAGTTGCGTTGAATATCATACTCAGAGCTTGGTGACATGAAGGTAAAATTAGTATTGCCTAAGTCGTGGTAAACAGCTCCGCCACCACTTTGGCGCCGCGCTAAGACCACTCCGTCTTGTTCCATAGCAGCTAAATTACATTCGTTCCAAGGGTTTTGAAAACGCCCAATAACAATACAAGGTTTGTTACGCCATAAAAATAAAATATGTTGATCTGGGGGAAAAGTTTTAAATAACCAATCCTCAGTAGCAAGGTTAAACCAGGGATCATTATGTTCTGCAGTGAATACCTTAAGTTCTGGCATAGTCTCTCCTTATTCCACTTCGATTAGGCCCAACCATGATACTGTGTTTACACTCTACGTGCAACATCTTATACTGTTTAGCATGAATATCATCCTGTTTGAAGAGTTTCCTCACCAATATATAATTTTGAATGATGATTATCGTGCTCAACATATACGTAAGATATTACATTTACAGGCTGGCGACAAATTCCGAATGGGAATTATTAACGGAAGCTCTGGTACAGCTACCATCACTGCCATGGATTCAACTGGAATAAGTTATGTTTGGCACCCCGAGAGCAATGCGAATAGTCTTCATAAAGTGACTCTTTTAGTCGCCCAGGTGCGCCCTATTTGTATGAAAAGGATTCTACGTGAGGCGGTGAGTATAGGGGTTGAGCAGATTCTTGTAGTTGGCTCAGATACTGGTGAACGCTCATATGCTGAGGCGAAGCTCTGGATTACAAACGAGTATCGCAAATATCTTATCGACGGCGCAATGCAATCAGGACAAACCGGCATACCACCTTTACGCCTAGAAAATAATTTAGAAAATGTTTTAGCTCATGACAAAAATTGGGAAACAAAAATTGTATTGGATACGGTATTAGAGGCACAACCTTTATCGCAAATCTCAAACGTCCACGTGCCGGTTGTTTTAGCAATTGGACCAGAGCGGGGGTGGTCTGATCGAGAGCGGTCGTTATTTTTACAGCACGGATTTTTACCCAAATCTTTGGGGACTCGAATCCTCCGTACAGAGACCGCTTGTTCAGCAGCCCTAGCAGTACTCCTAGGAGCGATGGGAGTTCTGTAATGATTGTCCCTAGTTAATTTTTATGGCAAGATAGGTACGCACAAGGAGTAGTACATATGGCACATTGCGTGGTTCCTGAAGCTGAGGCGATTTTAGATAAAGAATTTAAAGTCCTAGACAAAGGGTTTGTGAGACTTGTCGACTATTTGGGAAGTGACTCCCGTATTGTGCAGGCGGCACGAGTTTCTTATGGAGAAGGGACGAAAACATTTCGTCAGGATAAAGGATTAATCACCTATCTTATGCGTAATCAACACACCTCTCCCTTTGAACAAGTCAACTTTACCTTTCATGTTAAAATGCCCATTTTTGTAGCCCGTCAATGGATTCGTCACCGAACTGCGCGGGTAAATGAGATCTCAGGACGTTACAGCGTTTTAGCCGATGAAGCTTATATTCCAGACTCAGAACATATTAATTTTCAAAGTGAAGACAACAAGCAAGGCCGTTCCACGGAGATCTTGGATCCAGCAATTGTTGAGCAAGTGAAAGGTCTACTTGCTAATGATCAAAAACGAGCCTTTGAAACGTATCATACATTGTTAGATTTAGGGATTGCGCGAGAGATAGCCCGCATTGATTTACCCTTAAGTCTCTACACCCAGTGGTACTGGCAAATGGATTTACACAATCTTTTCCATTTCTTAAAGTTACGACTCGACAGTCATGCGCAATATGAAATAAGGGCGTATGCTGAGGTAATCCTGAACATGGTTCGGGCGGTGTGCCCTCTAGCCTGTGAGGCTTTTGAGACCCTTATCCTCCACGGAAAAAGTTTTTCTTCTGCGGAAATAGGGGCCATCAAAAGTATGCTAAACGGAAATGAGTGTCCTCTCACCGGTCGTGCATTACAAATATTTGAGGAAAAATTACAGTAGTAGAAAGAAGTAGTAGCATCTCTTTTATGCTCTTTTTTTCCTAGTTTATTTTACATCATATCCTCTTTAAATGCAGAATATTTTTACTATATAAATTATATTTTCCACATTAATAAACAAGATATTACTTCTCATGTCTTAAGGTTCTAACTTAGATATCCGAAAAGAATTAATTCAAATT
>JAQVOO010000102.1 GCA_028702575.1 Sphaerochaetaceae bacterium | reverse complement strand
AATGCTCAATGCTTTTTGGTTGTCATTGCATAAATGGAATCTGCTTGGACCGAAGCTCTTTGTAGGCCTCGAAAATTTTAAGAACCTCTTGCAAGATACAAGGTTTCTTAACTCATTCAAAGGTACCTTACATTTTACTCTTATCAGTGTAATTTCCATCAATATTTTAGCCTTTATCTTTGCTTTAATGCTCTCCAGTAATCTTATTAAATTTAGTCACAAAGGCCCCTTGCAATCAGCTATTTTCCTGCCAGTAGTATTGTCTGTTGTTGCTGCTGGTATTGTTTGGAAATATATGTACCAATCGACCGGATTGATGTCGGTAATTAGTGCAAAGATTCTGGGTTCCCCTTTGGCATGGTTAACTTCAACCAAAGTGGCTCCATACAGCTTGATTTTAATCTACGTGTGGAAATCTGTCGGATATTACATGGTTATGTATATTGCCGGACTACTCGATATACCTGAGGAACTCTACGAAGCTGCCACTATTGATGGTGCAAATTTTTGGCATAAGCTTTTTTATATAACAATTCCCTCTTTGCGTAATACTTTTGCACTTGCCATTGTCTCTTGCCTTATATTTACGTTTGGAACGTTCCCGCTCCAATTCGTTGTTTCAGGAGGTGGTCCCAGCCGTGCCACTGAGGTGGTTGCTATGTTGATCTATCTAGAGGCTTTCCGTTTCAGTAAATTTGGATATTCAGCAGCAATATCAGTAATATTTTTTCTGGTCTTGATGGTGTTTGCATTCTTCCAGTTGCGCATGTTTAAATCTGGTAAAGTCTAAAAGGAAGTTATGTATGAAAATTGGATATAATTCTAGAAGAAATATTATGAGACTCCTCTTGTATCTTGTGTTAATCGCAGTAGCATTCATCTTTGTATTTCCATTTATCATGATGGTTTTGTCTTCTTTTAAATTTAACAAAGATGTATTAGCTATACCCGTAAAGATCTTTCCCCCAAAGTGGAACTGGGGTAGTTATAAGAGTGCTTTTACCTATGCCGATTATGATTTTGCCAGATATTTCCTCAATAGCTTTATTGTAGTTATTTTTGCTGTAGCAATTTGTATTGCCTTATCAGTTACAGCTGGATATGGGTTTGCAAAATATAAATTCAAAGGTAATGGTTTATTGTTTGCTGTCGTGCTTTCGACTATCATGATCCCTTTTGAAGCAATTTTGGTGCCGTTATTTCTCTTAGTCCGTAAGATGGAATTGCAAAATACCTATGCTGGACTTATTATACCGCAGGCGTTGACTGCTTTTGGGGTTTTTATGATGCGCCAATTCTTCTATGCGATGCCAAATGAACTGATTGAGTCGGCCCGAATGGATGGGGCCAATGAGTATGTTATATTCTTTAGAATCTCATTTCCCATCGCTCGTACTGCAGTTTTAGCCCTCGTCATCTTCCATTCACAGTTTGTCTGGAATATGTTGGTGTGGCCTTTAATCGTAATTTCGAAGCCTGCGCTGAGAACTCTTCCTCAGGCCATTGCTCTGTTCTCTGGAGTCTATTACACCCCCTACCCAGAGCAGTTGGCGATTAGTGTTGTTGCATGTCTACCTTTATTGATCTTATATCTTTTCCTTTCCAAGTACTTTGTGCAGGGAATTGCTATGACAGGCTTGAAGGGTTGAGTTTACAAATAGGAGGTTTTTATGCGTGTGATGGCTTTTTCCCCCCACCCAGATGATGAAATTAATTGTGCGGGTACGTTGGCTAAATATGCCGATCAGGGCCATGAAGTGGCCATTGTTTTTGTTACCAATGGTGAAGTAGGTTCAGCGACCATGGATAAAGTGCAAACAGCCAAAGTGCGTAAAGCAGAAGCTTTTGCCTCGGCGGCTGTTATCAATGCCCGTTGTTTCTGGATGGGCTTTCAAGATGAATTTCTTTATACCGGCGAAAGTGTTCGCCTAGAAATCTTGGAAGTGATTAGAAAATTTGATCCCGATATTATCATTTGTCCCGATAAAGATAACGATTATCATCCTGATCATATCAGCACCGGGCAGTTAGTTTGGGACGTTCGAGTTATGACGACAGTCCCCAATATTCCCACTCTTTCTCCACCATGTACTAAGATTCCTGTTATTTATTATATGGATACAGTCATGGGAATCAATTTTGTACCAGAAATTTATGTAGATGTTTCAAAATATTGGGAAGCTAAAGCCAAGATGTTAGCTTGTCATGTGAGCCAACAGGGCTGGATGTTAGACCAATATGATGTGACCCACGAAGAATTTGTGCGGGTCCATTCAATGTTCAGGGGACTTCAGACGGGTTGTCGCCACGCCGAAGCTTTTAGAGCTCCTAAATTCTTTCCAGAAAGAACGCGAAATGAGGGATTACTCTAAGGGGAAAGAGCATGTACATTGATGCAATTGATCTCTTTTTAGTACGCCATCCGTTAAAACGCCCTTGGCGGACAGCTTATGGATCAGATTCAGAGATCTTATCCGTGATAGTCCAAATGCACAGTGGCAGTCAGAGTGCATGGTCAGAAAGCAGTCCTCTGGCTATGCCGACTTACTCTCCCGAGTTTGCTCAAGGGGTGTATTACCTCAATTCTGAATTATTTGCTCCTTTGGTAGTTGGTCAAGAGATCGATGACGCTACTCAAATTGGAGTGCTGTTTCAGCACTTCAAGGGTAATCCTTTTGGCAAAGCCGCTATTGAAATGGCTTGGTGGGCTCTAGAATCTCAACTGCGTCAAATTCCGTTGCATACCCTCCTTGGAGGAAGTGATGGTGCGGTGGCGGTTGGAGCCGATTTTGGCATTCAAGACTCTCTGGATGAATTAGTACGTTTAGTAGGGACTGCGGTTGATAGTGGCTTCTCGCGGGTTAAATTGAAGGCCAGTCGTGGCTGGGATTATGAAGTGGTAAAAACTATCAGGAGTAATTTTCCTAATCTTATGATCCATATTGATTGTAATTGTGGCTACACCCTCGAAGACCTAGCATTCTTTCAAAGTTTGGATAGGTTTGACTTGGCGATGATTGAACAACCATTACATTATGGCGATCTACGTGACCATGCCTTCTTACAGAAACATATCGCAACACCTCTGTGCCTTGATGAGAGTTGTAATTCACCCCGAGCTGCTCATGAAGCAATTGAGCTGGGATCTTGTAAATACATGAACATTAAACCAGGAAGAGTAGGTGGTATTGGTAACTCCCTCCTTATTCACGATGCTTGTCGGGATGCAGGGATTGGGTGTTGGATTGGCGGAATGCTGGAAAGTTCCGTCGGGGTGGGGATGTTGCTTGAATTAGCGACCTTGGACAATATTGTCTATCCCAATGACATCTTCCCTTCTTCCTATCTGTATGCAGAAGAGATTTCAGAAAAAGAACTCGTCCTAAGTGGGCCAGGGTTGATGCAGCCCTCACTCATAGCAGGCACTGAGTATACCCCAGTTCCTGAGCGTCTAAAGGAACGGACGATTGCCCACAAAAGAGTCGAGCCAATAAAAAAATAATGGTATAGGCCGTTTTTTGGTTACGAGAGAAGGCTCAAGCTTTTTGGGAGAGGGTAGTGAATTAACACTAGGCGGCAGACAAGTAACATAAGATTATATTTTTAGTTCATCGATTGTTAAAAATTTGATGATAAGTATAAAATATAGGGAATTAGATAGAATTAGGATGGATTTGATGCTATTTAAAGAATAATTGTATTAAAATGTTGACATGTTGCCACTTTGTGCTATGATACTAAGAGACATAATAATTGAAAGTACTATAGATAAAAAAAGGAGAAGTGTGATGGAAAATACATTAGCGTTACACGGAGGGCCCAAGACTAAGAATACACCTGCATATCCTATGTATCCCGGTGGATTAGAAATTGGAGCAGAAGAGCGTAAGGAAGTTTTGGAAGTTCTAGACAATAAATATCTATTTAGATATTACGGTCCAGAAGGGGTCCAATCGAAAGTGGCTCAGCTTGAGAAGGATTTTGCTAAAAAAGTTGGTTCTCCTTATGCTTTGGCCACGGCCAATTGTACTGGAGCTCTGATTACTGCTTTGGTTGCTTGTGGCGTAGGCCCCGGGCATGAAGTGTTGGTTCCCGGATATACCTTTTTTGCTTCTTGTGCTGCAATAGTGGCGGCGAAAGCTATTCCGGTTATTGTAGAAGTTGATGAAACCTTAACTATGGATCCCATCGACATGGAGAAGAAGATTAATGCGCAGACCAAGGCTATTGTCGTGGTTCATATGCGAGGTGTTCCCTGTGATATGGATGCTATTATGGCCCTTGCTAAAAAGCATGACTTGCGGGTTATTGAAGATGCAGCCCAAGCCGCTGGTGGCACGTATAAGGGGAAATTCTTAGGAACGTTTGGCGACTGTGGTTGTTTCTCTTTTCAGTACCACAAAACTATTACAGCTGGTGAAGGTGGGATGATTGTTACTGCCGACCCACGTTTGTTAGACCGCTGTAAAGGCTATCATGACACAGCAGCTTGCTGGAGACCCGATCGTTTTGCTGAACAACGCTATGAAGGAGAGCTCTTTGCTGGTACTAACTACCGCATGAGTGAGCTCACCGGTGCAGTGATGTTGGCACAGTTGAGAAAGTTTGACCAACTCTTGCTTAAGATGCGCAGTAATCAAAGACGCATTATTGATCAGATCAAAGACATTGATGGCATCAAAGTTCGCCCTGTTCATGACGAAGAAGGTGATACAGGAATCTGTATTATGTTCTACCTAAAAGATAAGGCTCTGGTGCAGAAGTTTTCGGAAGCTTTGTCTGCTGAAGGTGTCCCCTCGGCAGGAGTGTACAACTCGGGTCTTCCAGATTGGCACATCTATGCTCACTGGAGTCACATCATTGAGAAAAAGACTCCAACCCCAGAAGGGTGTCCTTGGACTTGTCCCTATCATAAAGGGCCCGAGGTGGAGTACTCAGTTGATATGAATCCAAATACACTTGAATATCTTTCACGGGTTGTCCATCTGGACATACCACCACAAATGAGCGAAGAAGATTGTGATTTGACTGCTCAGGCGATTCGTAAGGTTGCCAACGCACTATTATAAGAAGGAAGTTTTCATGGTAGATATTGGTGTTTGTATAGAACCTTTCTATGACGGAATGACATTCGAGCAAAAGCTCAGAAAAATTAAGGCTATTGGTTTCTCCAGTTATGAATTTTGGTTTCATGACAAAACATTTACTGGAGGCAATTTGGTTGATGAGCTGAAAGATTTTTCTGAGATTGCCCGGTTAAATAAAGAGTTAGGGCTCAGAACCAACGATTTTGTCCTCAATCATCCCGATGGTGGCATTATTGCGGCCCTAATAAATCGGAAAGAGAAACAAAAAATTCTCGACAATCTTACATATATGATAGATCTTGCCAAAAAGATTGATTGCAAACGATTTATTAGTGGTAGTGGGAATAACGTCCCTGGACTAGCAAAGAAGGATGCTGTTGAGGCGATGATTGATGCGTTAGGAGAGATTGGTGAAGTGTGTAGTGCTCATGATATCGAAATTATTCTTGAGCCTTTCAATAGCCGAGTAGATCACCCTAACTATTTCCTTGACGATCCTCAACTAGCTGTTGATGTTGTTAAAAAGGTTGGCAATGAGAGTGTGAAGATATTATATGATATCTATCATATGCAAATCATGTATGGGAATATCGTTGGCTTTGTGCGCGAGAATTTGCAACACATTGGGCATTTCCATATTGCCGGAGTGCCGGGAAGGAACGAGCCTATCGATAATGAACTCGATTATCCATTTATTCTTAAATCTATTGAGCAAATGGGGTATACAGGGAGTTTTGGACTCGAATATTGGCCAACCATCGATTCTGATGAATCCTTAAAAAGGACCCTTGCACATTTAACTACGTAGGAGGAGATTTATGCTCGCATTACGGGGGGGAACACCAGTTCGCGATGCGGGCAAGTTTCCGTGGCCAGAATGGCCCATCTGGGATTCAAGTGAACATACCCGACTCAAGCATATTCTTGAGTCGGGAATATGGTCATATAGTGGTCCTGCTGAAAAAACTTGCCTGGAACATTTACAAGAATATTTTGGTGCCATGCCTGTCTTGGTCGCAAATGGGACAGTATCGCTCCAGCTAGCCCTAGAAGCTCTCGATATTGGTTATGGCGATGAGGTAATTGTACCAGGTTTAACTTGGCAAGCTACTGCAGCGGCCGTACTTGATGTTAACGCGATTCCCGTGTTAGTGGATATTGATCCACACACTTGGTGCATTGACACTAAACTTTGTGAGCAAGCAATTACCGAAAAGACTAAAGCAATTATTCCGGTTCATCTTTATGGAGGGACTGCGGATATGACAGCTTTACGATCAATTGCTCGCCAGCATGGATTGTTTCTTATTGAAGATGCTTCTCATAAACATGGTGCTGAATGGGAGGGTAAGAAGGTCGGAACCCTCGGAGATATCGGAAGCTTTAGCTTGCAGATGTCTAAGATCTTGACTTGTGGGGAAGGGGGAATCCTTTTTACTCATGATCAAAACTATTGGGAGCGTTTAGAAGCTCTCCGCAATTGTGGTCGCAAGAGTCGTAACCTGATTACCGATGCAACTGGCGGATTATATGGAGAAGAGGGTGATTTTATCCAATCAGGAAATTATCGGATAACTGAATTTCAAGCGGGAGTCTTACTAGAACAATTGGCTCGGCTCGAGATTCAAAACGCCAAGAGGGAGGAGAATGCCCTCTATTTAGATCAACTCCTAACTGAATGCACTCCAATTTCGCCGATGTATCGTGACCCGCGTGAAACACGGCGTGCTTTTTTTAATTATTCATTTAGGTATGATGCTCAGGAACTCGGTGTTCCTACGAAAGTCTTTAGAGAGGCTTTATCAGCAGAATTAGGGTTGCCTTTTGAAGCAAGCTATCAACCATTAACCAATTGTTCGTTGTACCGTCCCTTAACTAAGAGGCGGTATGCACTCTCAGCTGAACATCTTGAGAAAATAAATCCCCAAAGGTTTGTTTTACCAGTTTGTAATACGGTGTATGAAAGTACTTCAGTAGTATTTCATCACAAATTTCTAATGGGAAGCAAGAGCGATATGGAAGAGATTGCATTAGCTTGTCGTAAGGTCATCGCAAACAAAGATGAATTGCGCACTTA
>JAQVOO010000101.1 GCA_028702575.1 Sphaerochaetaceae bacterium | reverse complement strand
GTCATGCTCTAAATGTAGGAAAAGTCTCCCATAAGGACAAGAGCCCTCTATTCATTATTTTTGTGAATTTATCTAGTTGCTCCTGTGCCAAGGGTGCTCTACAATCTATAAAGGAGGTTTTCCATGGAAATTCTTAAAATGACGTGCTCAGATCAAAAGGAATTAGTGTATCGGGTGTGGCTACCAGAAAACAAAAATATTCGATCGGTTGTCCATATTTTTCATGGAATGGCGGAACATGGCGCACGGTATGATGAATTTGCACTATACCTGAATGGGCTTGGATTTGCCGTCTATGCACAAGATCATCGCGGGCATGGGCTAACAGCCTCCGATGATGAATTGGGGTGGTTTGCCGAAAAAGAGGGTTGGAAGCGGGTCGTAGAAGATGGTTATGAATTGAGCCAGCTAATTCGTGCGACCTACCCCAGCAAAGACATCTTTCTTTTAGGACATAGTATGGGATCCTTTCTGGTGCGCTATTTGATTACACTGCATCCCGAATTATATGCAGGGGTAATTATAAGTGGCACTGGGGCCAGTCAAGGTATTGTTGGTGCAGTGGGGAAATTAGTAGCTCGAGTGCGTTCGTTGTCCCAAAAAGGGAGAAATCCTGATAAGATTTTAGATAATCTCAGTTTTGGTTCATTCGGCAAAGCATTTACACCCCAAAAAACTAATTTTGATTGGCTTAGCCGTGATGAGGAAATTGTGCAAGCTTATATCGATGACCCGCTTTGCGGGTTTGTTTGTACTTCCCGTTTCTTTGTTGATCTGCTTGATGGAATTAAGCTAGCCAATAAAAAGAAACTTATTCGCAAAATACCGAAAGACATGCCAATTTTTATCATCAGTGGAGCTAATGATCCGGTGGGAGGGTTTGGTAAAGGGGTCCAAAAGGTCTTTGATTTGTACCACAAAGCAGGTATTGAAGATGTGACGATCTCAATCATAAAAGGTGCTCGCCATGAAATTTTAAATGAAACTAATCGGAAAGAGACTTATCGAGTATTGGGCACGTGGCTCGAGACACATAAGAGTCGACACAGTAGATAACACCGTTGCCTCCTTTGGGTATTGCTGGTAGGATATCCAGATATGAGCAAGGAAAAGAAAGGCAAAAAAAACATATCTCAGAGGAAGAAAAGAAGCAATTTTTTGGGACGCTCCATCACTTTCTTGGAAGTGTGGTATGGTAAATTCCTCAAAGATAGAATTACTCTTTTGGCCTCTGGGATAGTATATACAACCCTTATTTCGATTGTGCCATTTATCTCCTTTTTAGTTGCATTTCTCTCCTTATTTAATGTCCTACAGCCATTTTATACAATTTTAGCTGAACTTTTTACCTCAATTTTTGGTGAAGTGGCGGGTAATCAACTGGTAGAGATGATTGCTCAATTTAGCTCCAATGCAAGTGGTTTGGGAGTGATTGGTCTGATCTCTTTTATCATCACCTCAATGCTTCTCATCAATAAAGTATGGGCAGTTATTAATCAAATTTATAGAACAGCAAGTACTAATATGAATATCGTGCGTAGATCGTTGGGATTTCTCACAATTCTTATCGTTGGCGCAATTCTCCTTGGCGCTTATATTAGTGTAAAATCGCTTTTGAGTTCTTGGGTGGCAAGAATTTTAGGCTGGCAATTCTTTGAAAATATTCCGTTAGTCTTGTTAAGATTTTTAGTCCCCTGGATGATCGGGTGGTTATTCCTTTTCCTAATGATCTTGGTGGCTCCCAATGCTAAGGTGAGTGGGGTGAGTGCTGCGATTGGAGGTCTTGTCGGGACCCTTGGCATGTATGTTGTTAATTACCTTTTCTCCACATTAATCTCAAAAGCTCTCTCCTATTCTGTTATTTATGGTTCCTTTGCAACGGTATTTCTGTTTTTATTGTGGGTGTATATGCTCTGGGTGGTTATTTTAGCCGCCGTTGAGGTGAGTTATGTCCACCAGTATCAACCTGCTAAAGGCACGTTAGTTAAGCCGGTTTCTCCAGCAGAACAATTGGCCAATGGGATCAATGTGATGATGGTCATTGGGCAAAAATATCGTAATAAAGGTGGCGAGACCAAAATTCGTGATATCACCGATCGCCTTTTAATGAATGAACGTCAGTTATTTGCCGTTCTCGATTTATTAGTACATGAAAATTTCATTATAGCGACAAATAACACTAAAACAGCCTATGTTCCAGCACGACCACTAGAAGATCTGAAAGTAGTAAAATTAGTGGGAGCTTTATACGGGGAGGTCTATTTGGAACAAAACCTCGATACGATTGGAGATTCTATCGCATCACAAATTAATGCTAAAGGGATAAAAACTTTAGGTTCGCTTACTGTTTCTAATCTGGTAGAGCGCGTATAATTTTACCCCAAGGCAACATCAAGAATCATCATGACAGTAAACCCCAACATGACTCCAAATGTGGCTAAATGGGTTCCCATATGGTCTTTTCCTTGCTGGGCTTCGGGGATAAGTTCTTCAACAACAACGTAAATCATAGCTCCTGCGGCAAAGGCTAAGGCATAAGGGAGAATGGATTGCATGCTAATTACGAGGTAGGCTCCTAGCACTCCTGCTATCGGTTCAACTATACCGGAGGCTTGCCCATACATAAAACTCTTTGTGCGGGATAGCCCTTCACGGCGGAGGGGGATCGAGACAGCAGCTCCCTCAGGAAAGTTTTGAATTCCAATACCGATTGCAACAGCTACAGCCCCCATAATGGTCACACCAGAGTCTCCTCCTAAAGCAGCTGCTCCAAAAGCAACACCTACAGCCAACCCCTCAGGGATGTTGTGTAATGTAATGGCTAGCACTAATAAAACGCTGCGCCGTAAACTAGTTGGGATTCCTTCCGGGGTGTCCCCTTTTTTGGAGTCAAGGTGGATATGGGGCAAAAGTTTATCGGCGAGATAGAGAAAAATGCCCCCTAATAAAAAGCCAATTGCGGCGACCAACCAAGCTGGTAGGGAGGAGTTTTGTTCTGCCATTGTGATTGCTGGGGCGAGTAAAGACCAGAAACTTGCAGCGATCATAACCCCACTAGCAAACCCTAGCATCATATTGAGAATATGTTGTTTTATCTCTTTGAAGAAGAATACAAGACTGGCGCCTAAGGCTGTTAATGCCCAAGTTCCAAGGGTGGCAATAAGAGCCATGAGAACTGGTTTGTCGACGATTGATTGCATGGTGGGACTCCTACGATTAGAATCTTTGAGAAAGTTATTTCCATCATAGTGAAAAGAATTCTTCGCGGTCAAGTCAAGATAATCTTTTATGCGCAAATAAAAATAATAAAAGCTAAGCTTGGGTAAGTGTCACCTTGATGCTATAGTTGGGTAGAACCATATAATATGGAGGAATCTAGATGAAAAAGCAGATGTTTACTTCAAATGGGTATCAGGAAATTGACACTTTACGTTGGCCAGCGATGCCCGATCCAAAGGATCTCGATACAAGATCCCCCGAAGTTTGGATTTGGCAAGAGTCTAGAATTAGGGCGTTTGTCCAATGTGATCCTTCTAATGCACACGGGGATGGTTATTTGGTGTTCCCTTTTGCACTCGCTGTATTCGACCAAGAAAATAGACATATTCTCACAGCGGCTTTACAACAAACAGATTTTAGAACGTTAGCGTTGATGACCGGTGAACGGCTAAGAGATTTGAAGGGTGATACAAAAGGATATTTGTCACCGGTAACAGTATGCCTTTATGCCGCCGAAGGACATGATGATCTAGGGTTATATGAAGAGGGCCAAGACCGAGATGCAATTATTGCGGAACTACTTGAAGTTGTGGCAGACAAGTTAGATCTATGGGAAGATCCTATCCGTAAGAATTGGTTTTAACATAGAGAGTTTTTTAAAGGTATTAGTTTTGGCAGGTGGCACAGATCCCAGTTAGATAAAGGGTGTCTCTGGTAACCTGAATACCCAGTTTTTCCTGGTATTCTTGGATAAGAGGGGCTAAGGAGCAGTCCCCTAAATCTATAAAGCGGTGACACTGCTCACAATGGAACCAGTGGTGATGGTGGTTCTCTGGCGTTGTTGCCATATAATAGCGTTCAGTACCATGTTCTGCACAATGTAGGACAAATGAGTGCGCATATCCTTTTCCTTCAAGATAGTGCAGGGAGCGATAGATTGTGGCCGGGTTACAGGGTAGTAATATTCGAGCAAGGACTTCATTAGCGCTCAGAGGATGACCCGCTACAGTTATAACATCAAGTGTGGCTTGGCGTATCTTTGTCATGTTAGGAGTTTTCCTAGTTGTCATTTGGTGCTCTCTTTTGTTTTCGAACTATCATGCTAAAAACTGAGACCCCTAAGAATATTATGCCAGCAAGAACTACTACTACCGCTCCTACCGGAAGATCTAAAGTCCAGCCCGCGACGAGCCCCCCAATTGAAAAGAGCGATGAGTAAAACCAAGCTAAAACCATCATACTTGCCATGTTTTTTGCACTAAAACCAGCGGTTCCAGCTGGGAGAGTGAGCATTGCGATAACCATAACAATACCAACAAAAGTTTGTAATAAGACGACAGCGATTGCTGTAATACTGAGGATAACAAGGAAAACTACTGGAGTGGAAATTCCTTTGACTTGGGCAAATTCATCGTCAAAAGATGAGGCTTCAAGTTGAGGATAGAATCGCCAGACTAAAATAAGCACAATTACATCAAGAATGGCGAGAAGAAGCAAGTCGCGACCTGAGATTAAGAGGATGTTACCAAAGAGGTAGCTGGTTGGATCAGTATAACCGGGTGTTTTTGCCATGAATAAAACACCTATACTCATGCCAATTGCCCAGATGGCGTTAATTACGGTATCTTCTCGTTGGCGTGCTTTTAGTGAGACAATCCCTATAATGAGGGCCGCTAGAACCGCAAAGAGGATTGCTCCAACCATAGGTGGTAAGTTGGGGACTATACCAGAAGCCGATAGATACAAAGCCATGCCAATACCACCGAGGACGGCATGGCTAATCGCACCAGCAAGACCAGCTATTCTTTTAACGGTTACCACCGTTCCTAGGACTCCAAACAAGATTGATGAGAGGAGTCCGGCAATCAAGGCATTACGGACAAAGGGCATGTTTGCATTAAATAGAGCGTTAAAAAAGCTAATCATTGGGTATCTCCCTGCATATAGCCGCAATCATCGGTCAAGGAGGTGTCATGCAGAACCTTCAGTGACTCGCCCCCAAATAACTGGAGGGGAGCATCCTGAGCCGGTACTACTTGATGTTGCACGATAGTTCTTCCTTTCTTCGCAGGTCCGAAATCACCAACACAGAGGGCTCTATCGGTCAATGAGGAGACAAAGCCGGTATCGTGGGTAACAATTAAAATGGTAGTCTCTCCTTTTAGGGTACCGAGGGCCGTAAAAAGGCGCTTTTCACTCTCTGCATCCATATTAGAAGTTGGTTCGTCGAGGATCAACATTTCAGGTGAAGCGCTGAGAGCTCGGGCGACTAAAACTCTTCTTCTTTGTCCACCCGAAAGAGCGTTATAAGGGCGTTTGGCTAAGTTCGCAAGATCCATGGTCTCTAAGGCTTTTTCTACAGCTAGGTCATCTTGTTTACTATACGAGCGTAAAAATGGTTTTATACGCCCTATGCGCACAACCTCTTCTACAGAGATGGGGAAGGTAGGGTCATAACTTACATGCTGAGGTACATATCCAATTCGTTCCCGCCCCGCCTTAGGTGATGCATTATATAACCGAATAGTTCCTTGAGCAGGGGATTCAAGGCCTAATATTAATTTAAGGATAGTAGACTTGCCCGCTCCATTTGGGCCGACTAAAGCTACAAACTCACCAGCATGGATATGAAATGAGGCATCTTCAAGAACCTGGACGGTTGCGTAGGAAAAGTTTACTTTATTGAACTCTAGTACGACAGGTTGTTTTGACAGCGACTTCATAGTTTTGCTCCATTGCCTTCAGTTACTAAGGTGCGCTGTAACGTGTCACCAATCATTTGGATGTTGGCTAACCAATCGTAGGCTAAGGGATCTAACGCTAGTACTTCGGCCCCTATTGCCTGAGCTATATTTTGAGCAGCTGAAACAGGAAATTGAGCTTGCACAAAGAGAACCTGTACGTTATTAGCCTGAGCTTCTTGGATAAGCTGAGCTAGATTTTTTGCAGTTGGTTCCTTGCCCCCAGTTTCGACCGCTTTTTGGGTAATACCGAAGTCGTCGAGTAGGTACCCAAAAGAGGGATGGTAAACAAAAACTGTAGTCCCTTGTAAGGGAGCCAGGTCGGCTACTAAAGAATCATATAACTGATCAATTTCAACCAAGAATTGAGCCAGGTTTGCTTGATAGATTTGGGCATGAGTTGAATCGATTGTTGAGAGGGTCCTTTTAATATGGGTAGCAAGGATTTTCATGGGTTCACGACCCAGCCAAGTATGGCGGTCTATTTCCCCGTGATGGGTCTGGTCATCTTTTTCTTCCCCTTCCGCATGTTCTTCCATTGAGCGAAAGTGGACCCCTTCGGTGCCATCGACGATGAGAAGTGTAGGGTAGAGCGAACGAATTTTTGAGATAAGGGCTATTTCAAAGTCGGTATTGGAGAGGATCCAAGCATCAGCATCAGCGAGTGCTGACATCTGGCGAGGAGTGGGTTCGTAGGCGTGTGGGTTTTGTCCCGGGCCAACTAACACAACCGTATCGGCCAATTTGCCACTTATGCGATCAACTGCATATTGTTGTGGCAATATACTGACTGCAATTAAGGGTCTTTTAACAGAACTTGTACTTTCTGCCTTTCCTTTAGCACTCAGTAGTACGCTACAAAATAGTAAACTTATTAATATCAAAGATAGAGTTTTTTTCATACTTGCCTCTACAAAGTAATATAGTAGTGGGCTTTGTTAAATGCAAGTCATTTGCAAATTCGGGACCACCAATAGGAAAACTTATAGCGAGCTAGACAAATTAAGTTCATCCGAACCCATTAAGAAGAGAGTAAATTTAATTAAGAATCTTTGTCAGGTTAATGCTATACTTAAGACAATTATTGCGTGGTCAATAAAGGTGTTTGGTTACTCACAATCCACAGAGTGCAACATACTACATCTTAAAAAAAGATAAGAGTAGACCACGATTTTTCTTTTTGAGGAGTTTCAATGAAAATTCTCCATACATCCGATTGGCACTTAGGTCGCATGCTCTATAGACA
>JAQVOO010000100.1 GCA_028702575.1 Sphaerochaetaceae bacterium | reverse complement strand
AAAAAGGGGAAAAATAGTATGAAAGGCGAACGTATTGCACAACTGGATCTTCTTCTTCATTCACATCCAGAAGGTCTTAGACGAGCAGAAATTGCAAGAAAACTGGGCGTACATCGTTCAACGATAAGTAGATATGTTAATGAGTTAAAACAATATATTGATATTTACGAAGAAAATAATCTTATCAAAATTCACCCAAAAGAGAGTGATGAAAATATTTCACTGAGTGTCTATGAATCGTTAGCATTTAACCTTTCAGCTGAAATTTTAGCAACAAATACCGAATTCCAAAACCCACATCTAGCCTCAGGCCTCCGCAAGATTGCTATGAATATGCGTTCTTATGCGCCCAAAATATCAGACAATATCATTGGGTTGGCTGAATCAATTGATCGAGAGGTGCATAAAAAACGAGAAGAGACTGGACAGTTTAATATGGTACTTGAAGTATTAATTGATAGTTGGGTGTCAGGAAAGATCGTTAGAATCCAACATGTTATGGATGGCGAAGAGATGGAGACCGATTTTGCCCCCTACTTCATTGGATTTAGAGAGGAGGAGAGTGGTCGAAACCCGATTAGTGTTACCGGACGCCTCCGTCATACTGCCGAAATCACTACAATAGATATTAGTACTATTACAGCAGCAACAATCCTTGATGAAATCTATACCATTCCAGACAATTTAAAGCCATTCCAGAAACAACAACAAGAGGATCTGTATGATAGTATCGATTTTATTCCATTAGTTATGCGGATTAAGGAAAAATCAGCACTCAATTCATTTAACCAAATAAATCATAGCACTCCCCGTTTTGAAAAATCAAAAGATGGTGAATTAATCTGTCGCATGGAAGCAGAAAATTCTATTGAATTGATTCTACGTATTATCCAATGTGGTGATTCTGTAGAAATAATTGAACCAGAACCATTTAAAAAGAAATTTACCCAGCAACTAAGGAAAATATTGGCTTTATATGAATTAGAAGAGGATTAAGAGGGGAAGATCCCAATGATTTCTCCGATTATATTTTCCATTGCATTTTTTAGTTCGTCACGGTATCCTTACAAAAGATTAAGGATGGAGGAAAAAAAGTGAAAAAGTGGATTTGTGATTTATGTGGCTATGTATATGACCCGGCTGAAGGTGATCCAGATAATGGAGTACAACCAGGGACTGCTTGGGAACAAGTTCCAGAAGATTGGGTTTGCCCTCTTTGTGGTGCTGCAAAAGAAGATTTCTCTCCTGAAGATTAACATTGGATCCCAAAAGAGAGGACCGTCTCGTACGGTCCATTTTTATCTACACATGCATAAATCTTATAACATTTTAATTGGGTTACTCTTGTTTTTGACCATAAGTTGTGCCACCCAACTCCCACTAGAAGATACACCTCAAACTCCTTCAATTGATCTTGCAGGTTACTGGGAAGGTGAAATTGATGTTGGTTCCCATACTACTCTAACTTTAGGTTTCTTACTAATCGCCCAGGAAACAGGATATGATGCTCTTCTTTTTGTACCTGAGCAAGGTGTTACAAACATGGGTGTAACAGCTGTCGGTTTTGATCAAAACATGAATATTACTATTACCATTGACGCCCTTCAAGCCGCTTTCTCAGGCACATTTTCTCATACTGACCAGCGCATTGAGGGAACCTTTACCCAAATAGGGCAATCCTTCCCCCTTGTACTCAATAAAGGATCTGTTCCTACCTCAAACAGACCACAAGAGCCCATGCCACCCTACCCCTATCTAATAAAGGAGATCTATTTTACTCAATCATCTGAAGGCTTTTCTCTTGCTGGCACCATAACCCGACCAACTGGAGAGGGACCTTTTCCAGCAGTAGTTTTGGTCAGTGGTTCTGGTTCTCAGAACCGTGACGAAGAAATTATGGGGCATAAACCTTTTTTGGTCTTGGCAGACACCTTAACACGAGCTGGAATAGTGGTGCTTCGTTACGATGATAGAGGGTTTGCTAGTTCTGAAGGAGACCCTTCAGCAGCTACTTCGTTAGATTTGGCCAACGATGCTTTATCAGCTGTTACCTTCTTGGCATCACAATCGTTTGTCGATACTGCCGCTATTGGTATTATTGGCCATAGTGAAGGGGGCCTCATCGGCCCTATCGTAGCTCAACAGAGCAATTTAATCTCATTTCTAGTCTTAATGGCAGGACCTGGTGTAAAAGGGATTGAGATCTTAGAAGACCAAACAGCAGCTATTATGCGTGCTCAGAATATTCCTGAGGAAATTATAGACCAAACTGTTGCGTTAAATATGAGTATTTACCATATTGTTTTGGATTCAAGCAAAACAGTAGCAGAACGGAAGGAAGCTGTTCATGAAATGTTGGCAACAGCAAATCTAGCTCAATCAGCTATAGAGGCCCAAATACAAGCTTTATTCTCTCCATGGTATATGACTTTTCTAGAGCTGGACCCAGCTATTTTCTTGCAAAAAGTAACAGTCCCTGTCCTTATTTTACAAGGAACT
Source organism: Sphaerochaetaceae bacterium (assembly GCA_028702575.1). Lineage (GTDB taxonomy): Bacteria > Spirochaetota > Spirochaetia > Sphaerochaetales > Sphaerochaetaceae > JAQVOO01. The sequence continues at coordinate 4,856 of JAQVOO010000100.1, read as the reverse complement.
AAGGACACACAGATATCAGCTACACTAAACATCCCTGCTATTGAAAAGGCCCTACAAGAGGGGGGCAATACTAACTATACTACAAAAGTATATGAGGGATTAAACCATCTTTTCCAACCGGCTAAAACGGGGGGTGTTGATGAGTATGCTACGATTGAAACTACCATTGATCCACAGGTGCTCAACGACATAGTCTCCTGGATGGATCATCTCTGATGCACAGCTTCCTTTTCTATTGCAGCTCGTAAGCGCTCATCTTCGGTGATGATAATAGGTGACTCTTTTATAAACAATACTGCGAGCGTCGCTGCAAAAAGTAGTGCAACGCTAGCTATCAGTACGTGTCCAAGAAAAACCCCTCCTTGCACAGTCATAAAGTAGAGGATTACAAGTCCTGCAAAGTGTCCATTCATCAACAATACTGCTTGAGAAGAGGCTTCTTTGACAGGATAACTCAACTCAGAAGCATACTGATATCCAAGGGGGATGGCACTTTGAAAGAAAAAACCTAGCACACCTGCGGCAATGAATCCGAATATAGCGGGTTTGGCAAAGGCAGTAACCAAGATTGGCATAAAAGCAAATACTAGAAATCCTAGTAAGATCCCCACCATACAGATAAAAAAGAACAACTTTCTTTTGCGAAAATAATCAGAAAGGGTTGGAATCACTAAGGAGCCTAACAGACCTCCTCCAATTAAGATGACACCAACAATACCATTTGAGTTTTGGATGCCGATAAAAGCTGCGAGGCTATCAATTTTAGCAATAAAAGCGTTGAATAAACCCCACATCAGACCAAAAATAAAAATAAACCCGCCCATGTTTTTCTTTCTCAGTAACAACTTAAAGGAAGCCATGAAACTTTCAATTTCAAACGGTTCAAGAGAAGCTGGTGTTGGAGGCTTTTCTTTGAAGAAAAACAAAACTGCGACCGCAATGGTGGCTGTTACAATCCCTAACCAAAATAACAAACTAGGAATTCCCTCCCCATACGTAGGGAGTGCTGGATTATTAACAATTGCTTGTGGACTGATAATCATAACCAAAAAGAGACCTAAGTATTGGGCAAGAGCAACCAGTCCGGTGGCGAAGCCCCTTTCCCGTAAAGGGAACCAACGCGCAGTAACGAGGGTTACGCTATTGAGAATTAAGGCGTAGGCGACGGACAGCCCAACTTGAGAGGATAAGACGACCCAAAAGGATGAAGCAGCAAGCCCTTTAATAATACTGAATAAAGCGAGGAGGATGGCACCGGAGCGTAATGTCCATTTCAAGCCAACTTTGTCGATAATCAAAGAGGCAGGAATGCTAAAAAATATGAAAACTACTAAATGTATAAGTGTAAGTAAGTCGGGCCCAACAAGAGAATCGTGAGGAATTTGTGTCGCATAAAAATTCGTAGCAGCCCGTGAGATGGGTGCAAGAACTAGCCATTGTATTTCTGAAGCCATAATTACCGCCATTAATGCGATAAGAACAATCCAGCGGTATGGATAAACACGAACGCTTTTCATTTCATCCTCTCATCCTGTATACTATACGAACAAAACAAGAACGTACAGTACGATTTATAGGAGCTTTTTATGAATCAAACAATGGACCTTTTACATAATCGCCGAACTCATCGCTCTTTTACTGATGAGCCAATTTCATCACATGATAAACGCCTGATTCAGGAAGCAACGCTACGAGCACCAACTGCTGGAAATATGATGTATTATTCTGTTTTAGAAATTACCGATCAGGTTAAGAAAGATCGTTTAGCTCTATTATGTGATAACCAACCCATGATAGCTACTGCACCATTAGTTTGGTTATTTCTCTCTGATGCCCGTAAGTGGGTTAATTATTACCAAGAAAGTGGCAGTGTAAGCAAAGGAGAGCAAAAACAGATCCCATGGCGCGCTCCTGGCGCCGGAGATCTCTTATTGGCTATGAGTGATGCGTTGATTGCAGCTCAAAGTGCTGTAATTGCTGCTGAATCGCTTGGAATAGGTTCGTGTTATATTGGCGACATTCTAGAAAACAGCGAACAAATTATTTCATTATTCAACCTACCCCAGTATACGGCTGTAGCCACACTCGTTATATTCGGACACCCCAAGAATCCGAAACCGTTAGAAATCCCCTCTATTAGATGTCCCATAGAGTCTATTTTTATGGAAAACACCTATCAAGAACCACACCTCGAAGAATTACAAAAAGCATTTGGGAAACAGGAAGCACGACTTCGCCAACAAAACAGATTACCTTTTGAGAACTCAGGGACGATTGCTGATTACTACTACTTCCGCAAACACACTAGTGATTTCATGCAGGAAATGGATCGCTCTTCTAGAGTTATTATAGAGAGGTGGCTCTCTTAGTAATTTTCCTACATCTGGTATTTTCCTCTGGTTAAAAGATTCAAAGCGATACAAGCTAATTTATCACTGTCCTCTCAATAGCCTAAGGTTTTTTGAGATAATATCAAATTACTAGTATACATATTTTAACTATACATAGTTTTTAATTTATTTATTGCTTTTTCTGGCTATTTAAATAGTTAATATTTAACAATATAGAAGATATGAGCTAAAATAACGAAAAAAAAGCTAAATTTAATTTAAATTCTTATTTTAGAATAGATCTACTTAAATAGATTGTACATATATATTATTACTATATAACGCATTACTCTAATTTACCCTCTTACATTGCCTTAACTATTACCAAACCCCCTATATTTTAATTTCATATAAAGTCAATATTCTCTAACTATTTTTACGGATATGCTATATATAAAATGAAAATATCGGCTATAATATAAATAAATTAAATGGAGGTTACTTCGTATGGAACAATTTAGAGAAGAACATGATCTTCTGGGGTATAAGAAGGTACCTAAAGAAGCTTATTATGGTGTTCAAACAGTTAGAGCAATGGAAAACTTTATAGTTTCAAAAATTCCTATTTCAACTTTCCCATTGTTAATTCAGTCACTGGGCTATATTAAAAAAGCAACCGCAATCGCCAACCGGGAATATAAAATACTCGATCCCAAAATAGCTGAAGCTATAATTACAGCTTGTGATGAAATAATAGAAGGCAAATATCTGGACCAATTCCCAGTGGATGCCATTCAGGGTGGAGCAGGAACCTCTACAAACATGAACGCGAATGAGGTCATTGCTAATCGAGCTTTAGAGTTATTAGGGAAAGAAAAAGGCGATTATGTCCATGTACACCCCAATAATCATGTAAACCTCTCTCAATCAACAAATGACGTATACCCAACTTCAATTCGTATTGCAGCAACTTGGAAATTAGATGGATTACTAAAAGTCCTCGTCGACTTTCAAGAAGCTCTGGCTGCTAAAGGCGAAGAGTTTCATGACGTTATTAAAATGGGAAGAACGCAACTCCAAGATGCAATCCCCATGACCTTAGGCCAAGAATTCACCGCATGGGCAGTCTCAGTTGGTGACGACATTGAACGCTTACGAGTTGCTCAAACCTTATTGCATGAAATCAATATGGGAGCTACCGCAATTGGTACTGGCTTGAACGCCCCTGCTGGATATGCCGAAGTTGTGACTAAACATTTGGCTGAATTAACAACCCTCCCCCTAAAAGCGGCTAAGAATTTGATTCAAGCCACACAAGATACTGGGGGATTCATTGAGATTTCGGGAGTCATTAAACGAATCGCGGCAAAAGTGTCAAAAATCTGCAACGATTTACGACTACTCTCTTCTGGTCCACGAGCAGGAATTAACGAAATTAACCTGCCTCCAATGCAACCAGGCTCTTCTATTATGCCTGGTAAGGTAAATCCAGTTATTCCTGAAGTAGTTAACCAAGTCGCTTTTGATGTTATTGGAAACGACTTAGCTATCACACTAGCATCTGAAGCTGGACAACTAGAACTTAATGTTATGGAGCCATTGATTGCCTACAAACTATTTACTTCTATAACCAATCTTACTAATGTACTTAAAATATTAACCGAAAGATGTATTGTTGGGATCACGGCTAACAAGGAACGATGTCGCCAGATGGTTGAACAAAGTATTGGTTTGGTAACCGCACTTGTGCCAACCTTGGGCTATGAAATATGTTCTGATGTTGCAAAAAAAGCATTAGAAACAGGTGGTTCTATCTACCAGATAGTCCTAGAAGAAGGGCATCTCTCCAAAGAAGATCTCGATAGAATTTTATCACCAGAAGCAATGTTAAAACCGTTCTAACAGAAGATAGTAGATTACATATGAAAGCCACCCTTTTTGAGGGTGGCTTTCTAATACTTGGACGGTATCGATAAATTACATTATTTCTCCAACACTCTTGTAGAATGCCATACGGCGCTTAGCATCTTCTTCAGCTAACTGGAACAACTCATCAGCGCGTTCTGGATTGGTCTTATAGAGAGAAGAGTAGCGACGTTCACTCTTAATGAATTCCTGGAAATCTCCCTTAACCTCTCTAGCATCCCATGAGAATCGCTTTCCTTCCTCAAGTACCGGATTATAACGGAACAGAGGCCAATAACCAACTTCAACGGCGGTTTTCTCAATCACTTGACTCTTCATCATGTTTATCCCGTGGTTAATACAAGGTGAGTAACAGAACACAATAGAAGGTCCATCGAAGGCAACAGCTTCTTGCAGAGCTTTTTGGGCATGCAAGCGGTTAGCACCAAGTGCAATTGAAGCAACATAGACGTTTCCATAACTCATCATCATGAAGCCCATATTCTTCTTACCAATCTCCATACCAGAATTTGCAAACTTTGCAACAGCTGCAATTGGTGTAGCCTTTGAAGCCTGCCCACCAGTATTGGAGTACACTTCGGTATCTAACACAAGAATGTT
>JAQVOO010000099.1:5808-7410 GCA_028702575.1 Sphaerochaetaceae bacterium | reverse complement strand
TGTTTTGTTTTCCAGACACCTTTCAGACGCGAGATATCAAAAGTGGGAAGAGTAAATTGGTGCCAGATGTATTTCATCTGATGCTCGTTATGCATGACCACGGGCATGGTAGAAATTTCATCAAGCATGAAAAATTTGCTATAATGGTTGTTTATTACCGTATCCAAACTAGAGTCACTTTCAAAAAGTGAGCAATAAAAAAGAAGATCAGAAGGAAACAGTGAGTTAAACCTGAGTATCCCTACTGTTTGCAAGCACTCTCCATTAGGGAGCATGAGACAAAGGTAGTGTTTATTTCGGGTAGTTCCCTCTTTTTGCATGTCACAGATCCCCGGGGAGTACAAGAGATGGGTTTTTTGCGTTAACAAATCTTCAATTTTTAAAAAGTCATCTTTTAGAATCTCCGTAACGGCAAAAAAGCACCAGAAAGCTGGTTGCTTGTACCAAAAAGAGAGTACTTGCTTAGCTCTAGAAGTGAGAAAAGCATCATTGGTAGTATGCATCCATTTGATAGTTTTTGGGTTGGTGAGGACAAGCGAGATAAGATAGTTAGCTGCACTCTGACTGCCGTATTCGGCAGGATATCTACCATCATCATCAAACGAGAGAATTTTCTTGAGAGGTTTGCGGAGACTAGCCTTTTCTCTGCCCCACTCCATGATTAAGTACTCTACTCCATCAAACCCCTTACTGAAGGTTTGAACAACTTCTTTGATCTCTTCATAATTATACATACCGCCATGTTATCTGATGTCTGAAGGAAAGAGCAAGGCGAATATTTTAAATTCTTTTTAATTTCTTATTTTTTAACACTACTTGGTCTGTGCACCTTTGTATAAAACCTTGTTTCTAGTTACAATGTAAATATGGAACCAACCGATATTATCATGATCTATGGCACAGATGCCTTTGAGATGACGAGCGCACTATTAAAATATAGTGATATCTCCACATTAGTTCCAAAAACAGCTTCCATTGTTTTAAAACCCAACTTAGTGGTTGCGGCTTCACCGGAAGAGGGAGCCACAACGCATCCGGAAATTGTAGAAGCGATTATCGTCTACTTACGCAATAATGGGTATGAGGATATCAGTATTGTTGAGAGCTCTTGGATAGGCGATAGTACAGATCGCGCATTCAAAGTTCATGGCTATCATAAATTTGTCAAAAAGTATGGAGTAACTTTAGTCGATGTTAAACGCGATAGGTATGAGACCATAACCGCTCATGGTTATACTATTGAAATGTCTAAAACCATCATGGAAAGTGATTATTTGATTAACCTTCCTGTTTTAAAAGGGCATTGTCAAACCACCATAACGTGCGCGTTAAAAAACATGAAGGGATGCATCTCGGACCGCAGCAAGCGCCAATTTCATACCTGGGGATTGCATACCCCCATAGCAGTCCTTAACACAATTCGAAAACCAGATATCACCATCGTCGATAGTATACAAGGTGATTTAGATTTTGAAGAAGGGGGTAATCCTGTTCAAACTAACCGTATGTTTGCCGGGTGTGACCCTGTTCTCGTTGATACCTTTGGAGCTAGCCTGATGGGCTTTGAAGTCCACCAAATTCCCTATTTACAACAAGCTGAAC
>JAQVOO010000099.1:0-5708 GCA_028702575.1 Sphaerochaetaceae bacterium | reverse complement strand
TATACCCAACAGCAAGTCGATGCAATTTTTAGAGCAGCAGCTATTGCAGCTAATGAAGCTCGCATAAAATTAGCTAAACTCGCTGTAGAAGAGACTGGCATGGGAATTATTGAAGATAAAGTGATCAAAAATCATTTTGCCAGTGAATTTATCTTCAATAAATATAAAGATACCAATACCTGTGGTATTATCGAAGACGACCGTGTCTTTGGCATAAAAAAAATAGCTGAACCGATTGGAGTTGTTTGTGGTATTATTCCAACAACAAACCCCACATCTACCGCTATCTTTAAATCTCTGATTGCCTTAAAAACACGCAATGCAATTATCTTCTCCCCGCACCCACGAGCTAAAGAATGTACTTGTGAAGCTGCTCGTATTATTAGAGATGCAGCAGTAGCAGCAGGTGCTCCAAAAGATATTATCGGTTGGATTGAAGAACCGTCAATTGAGAAAACTGATTACCTGATGAAAAATCCAGCCATAAATATCATCTTAGCCACTGGCGGGCCGGGCATGGTCCACAGCGCCTATTCGTCCGGCAAACCTGCCATCGGCGTTGGAGCAGGCAACACACCCGCCTATATTGACAAAAGCAGTGACATTAAAATGGCCGTTAGTTCAATCCTCATGTCTAAAACATTTGATCATGGGGTCGTGTGTGCCAGTGAACAAGCCATAATCTGTCACGAAGAGGTTTACGAAGCATGTAAGACAGAGCTTACTGCACGGGGAGCTTATTTCTTAAGTCCGGCAGAAACAGCGAAGATGCGCGCTATTATTTTGGATCCAGTACGAAAAACAGTAAATCCCAAGATTGTGGGACAACCTGCCACTAAAATTGCTGAGTTAGCTGGCTTCACTGTTGCCAAAAATACCAAGGTATTAATTGGAGAAGTTACTGATATTACGGCCCAAGAACCATTTGCTCACGAAAAACTGAGTCCTTGTTTAGCAATGTACAAGTGTGCCTCCTTCGAAGAAGGTACCGAGATGGCTAAAGGTCTTGTAGAGATGGGCGGATTTGGACACACCTCGGTCCTCTACATTGACGAGAACGAACAAGAAAAAATTGATATATTTGGGAAAGCTGTTAAAACAAGTCGTGTATTAGTCAATATGCCCTCTTCCCAAGGAGCCATTGGCGATATCTATAACTTCCGTCTTGAGCCCTCGTTAACACTTGGTTGTGGTAGCTGGGGTAATAACTCCATCTCCGAAAATGTCGGCCCAAAACATTTGATGAATATTAAAACTGTAGCCGAAAGGAGAGAAAATATGATGTGGTTCAAACTGCCGCCAAAAGTATATTTCAAGTATGGATGTCTCCCAACGGCTCTACAAGAACTGAAAGGGAAAAAACGGGCTTTTATTATTACCGACTCTTACCTTTTTACCAGTGGCATGGTGGACAAAATAACCCAACCCCTAGAGGCCCTAGGAATTGAATGTGAATGCTTCCACCAAGTTAAACCGGATCCAACCTTAGAGACCATAACTAAAGGTATGGAATTAATGAACTCCTTTAAACCCGACGTCCTCATCGGCCTTGGCGGAGGATCTCCGATGGATGCCGCTAAGATTATGTGGTTATTGTACGAACATCCTGAAGTGAAATTTGATGACTTGGCACTTCGCTTTATGGATATTCAAAAAAGAATTTATGGCTTCCCTAAGATGGGAGAGAAAGCAGAGCTAGTCTGTATCCCAACTACTAGTGGTACTGGTAGTGAGGTTACTCCGTTTGCTATTATTACTGATGACAAAACTGGCTTAAAATGGGCAATCGCTGACTACTCACTCACACCAACCATGGCTATTGTTGATAGTGAACTAGCAATGACCCAGCCAAAAGCCTTAACCGCAGCCTGTGGTATCGATGTACTCACCCATGCTATTGAGGCTCTCGCATCGACGATGTCCACGGATTATACTAATGGATTGGCATTAGAGGCTATTCGAATTATCTTTAAGTACTTACCTAACGCCTATCATCATGGGAAGACGGATAAAAAGGCACGAGAGAAAGTGCACACTGCTTCGACCATGGCAGGTATGGCTTTTGCTAACGCCTTCTTAGGAGTGTGTCACTCGATGGCCCATAAACTTGGAGCAGCTTTTCATATACCGCACGGCATGGCCAATGCATTGCTCCTTAGTAATGTGATTCGGTTCAATGCCACTGAGACACCCACCAAACAGGCGGCCTTCCCGCAGTATGAGTATCCTTCCGCTATCTCTCGCTATGCTCGAGCAGCCGACTATATCAACATGGCCGTAAACGATATGACCAATACGTCTTTGATTACGCTCTCCCCCGGTGCTACCATGACAGATAAAGTTGAGGCACTGATAGTAGCAATTGATAAGCTAAAAGCAGAGGTGGGAGTACCTGCATCCATCAAAGATTGGGGCGTACCAGAAGAAGAGTTCCTCGCGCTTGTCGATGAATTATCGGAAAGAGCGTTCGATGACCAGTGTACTGGAACAAATCCACGCTACCCGTTAATATCGCAGATCAAACAACTGTACCTCGATTCCTACTACGGTAACTCATGGACTGAATAACAAATACTTTGCCGCTTAGGTCTTTAAGACTTAAGCGGCAGTTTTTTCTATAATTAGATGGTAGGCTCCACACTAATCTGCAAGTCCCAAACCGTGGTTTCATGAGCCGGAAAAACTTTTCCCATTCCAAACTCCTTAGCTAAGCTAGGAGCATCCATGCCACTTGTTGCTGGCTCAATACCTATATTCATTTGCCCCTCCCACCCTTTTTCATTTTTCCATATTCCCACATAGGGAGTAATTTCTGAGTCAAAGTCAACATGAATAGCAATCGAGTTTTGCTTATCGATTATTGAGCAACGACTAAAGACTGTAGAAGGAGAGAAATAGTATTTAGCACACGAGCGAGAATTAGGGTTAAACACCGCTACATCCTCCCATGCAGCGGAAGGAATTGTATATGTATATCGCTTGCCAAAGGCTTTTTCTCCTAAGGCTGAATTTTCCATGGCATTTATAATTTCGACGGAGGGTAAATTAACTTCTAGAAACATTCCTGGGCGCATAGCAAATAGTGCATGGGCAGCCCAAAGACCACGAAATGGGGCTTCTGATTTATTGGTAAGGGCATAAGCTACCTGAATTCCATGGTTATGTATTTTAATACTTTTTTCTAATAAACACGAAAAATCGGTGAGTTCAATGCTACTTAAACACTCACTTGGTGAAATTGAATGACATTCCCATGCTCTATACCAAACGTCACCATGGTCCTGAATCGATGTTGTTTCTCCAGAATCCCAAATGTATTCTTCGGCTAAAATTGATGGGAACATATCATCAAAGCCTGTCGAATCCTCACTCGTAAATCCATGCAAAGGATTAGGTTTCGACTGATACTTTTTCCCTGGTAGCTGTGATAACAATTCTAATTTAAGTGGTTTGTAAAGTATGGAGGCAATTTTTGCTCCCCGATTTGGTAAAATCACAACCTCATATAGATCAGATTGTAGACTTATCGCATCTTCTCCTTTAAAAGTTACCCTCATATTTTTGCGCAGTCCTTTAATATCCTTGTCGAATGGTGTCAACCATTGCGAAGAAATTTTCTAGTGGAGTATCTAACTGAACGTGGTGAGTTGGTCCAATAATTAAACCCCCATTGTGCCCCAAAGTTTGTAATCGAGTTTTCACCTCATCTACAACATCTTGTGGGCTTCCAAAAGGGAGGGTGTGTTGTTCATCTATACTGCCCCAGAAACAGAGTTGATCCCCATATAATCGTTTTACCTCTGCTGGATCCATACTCGCCGGTTGAATCGGATTTAACACATCTAGCCCAATCTCAATCAAATCGGGAATTATGGGAAAAATGTTGCCATCGGAATGGTACGCAATTTTTAGTTTAGGGTTTAACTCTTTTAATTCCCGTATAATCTTAGCCATTCTTGGCTTAAAGATGGTACGCCACATGTCTGGTGAAATAATCATATTGTGCTGAGCACCGACATCATCACCCAGCCAAATCATATCAACTCCTAGATTCACCAAATGTTTGGCTGCCTGAAGGTGGTACTGCATAGGAATATCGAGGATATGATTGGCTAAGTCTGGATCTAAAATAAAATCCATGAGCAATTGATCCAAGCCACGTAATGCCCAGGCAGTTTCAAAGATAGTAGTTACTGTAACACCAGTAATCCAATACTCTTCGCCATACTCTTTAATAAGTTTGATTGTATCACGATATAAAAATTCGCGGTCAGGGTCGGGAACTTTATATCGATCAATAGCAGAATCTTCAGCCAAAGGATGCCCCACAATCTCGGTATAGTGGCCATCGCCGAAGGGGGTAGTATATTTAGCACGCCGCCAACCTATGCCCCATTCATCAGTGTAGGCATCTTTTTCCCCATAATAGCTATTAGCCCAACCAACTGAAGACAAGAGAACATCTTGGTCCAACGCTAATTCTAGCGCCATGGTGTTACCTCCACCATGTGGGTTATGTTCTTCTTCTGTTATACCTAGTTTTTCAGCTAAGCGTGAAGCAAATTCAGGGGTGAAGCTTATTTGCATCGGAGGGCGGTCAGGTGTCTCATGCTGTAAAGCTTTTATTACACGTTCCTTATGGGTCATAATTACCTCTTCTCAACGTCGATTTTTCTTAAACGATTCAACCATTGCATACGCATTTTCCGCACTGGTATTACTTAATACATTGTGGATGGAAGAAAATACATATCCTCCACCTCTAGCTGCTATCGAAAGAGTATGCTCCACTTCATTGGAGACCTGTGTTGGAGTTCCAAAGGGAAGCGTTTTTTGAGTATCTATACCACCACCCCAAAAAACCAGTTTTTTACCAAACTCTGCTTTTAATTCTCTGAGATCCATATTTTTGGCCGTCCATTGGACTGGATTAAGGATATCGACGCCACAATCAACAAAATCTTGAATAATCGGGCGAATTGAACCACAACAATGAAAATGAGTTTTCCAAGAGGTGTTGGCATGCACCCACCCATTCAACTCCGCAAAAGCTTCTTTATAAAATTCTCTAAAATGTTCTGGAGACATTAATAAGGCAGCCTGAGTACCAAAGTCAGTACAACTGATATTAATTACGTCAATCCTATCCTCAATTGATTCTTTAAGTAATGCAAGATTTTTTAGGGCAACTTCCTTTTGAGCAGCAATCACCTTTTTGATATAATTTGGGTAGAGATAATGAGCCATCATCCAATCTTCAAAACGCCGTATTCCTTGAGGATGTAATTCAAAAGGCCCTGGAAGCACCCCTGCATCACCAAAGCCACCTCCTCCGAAGGCTAATATAATAGCTTTATCTGTGTTTGCGCGCAATTTGAGAGACTCTTTACGGAAATAGTCAGTAACAGATGCAGTATAGACACTGAAGTTATCAGCAAAGTCAGCCACCGGATCGCGCTCTTCAATAACTAGATCATCCATTGGGGGAACTCTGTCTAAAGGATCAAAAAAACTCCCGCCACTCGGCATAAAGCCCGAAGGATCGACTGATGTATTGTCTTGGGGGTATATAAAAGTTGCCCCATCTTCATTTGTCTTATGGGCAAATTTTCCAGGCATGAGAACAGGGGTTCCATCAGGCATCTCCCAAGGAGTAGTTTCTCCATCAAAAGGAGATCCAAAGAGAGTTGTCGGTCCATACAGACCCA
>JAQVOO010000098.1:4774-7428 GCA_028702575.1 Sphaerochaetaceae bacterium | reverse complement strand
TCCATATCTTTCATCGCTATTTTAAAACCACTACCTAATTGGGTATGCTCTGAAATAATCTTTAACCGCTTAACAGCAACCTCACTAACAACGCTCATCGCTGGATAAAAAAGGTAGGCATAGGCCTCTTGATCACTGCGCCCCACTCTGCCTCGCAATTGGTATAATTGTGAGACTCCGTAGCGATCAGCTCGATCAATAATAATCGTGTTGACGTTAGGAATATCAATCCCATTTTCAATGAGAGTAGTAGAAACTAAGACTTGGATTCCCTGATGAATAAAACGTCGCATGACGTCTTCTAAATCTATTGGATCCATTTGTCCGTGAATCGATTCAATAAACACTTCAGGAATTTCTTTACTCAACATCTGAACAACTTCGTCTAAGGTATTAATCCGATTATGTAAATAGAATACCTGCCCCCCCCGTTCTACTTCAAATTTTATTGCTGAAACAATGGTCTCAAGATTGAATTCGCTAATTACTGTTTTAATCGGTCGGCGCTGAATCGGCGGAGTCGTCAGCAGTGACATATCGCGAATCTTGAGAAGCGACATATAGAGTGTTCGTGGAATGGGTGTTGCAGAAAGGGCTAAGCTATCAACATTGGCTTTTAACACTTTGACTTTTTCTTTATCTTTCACCCCAAATCTTTGTTCTTCATCAATAATAAGTAACCCTAAATCGTTAAAAACAACATCTTTTTGTAAGAGTCGGTGGGTCCCTACTAAAATATCGATTGAGCCCTGTTTTACCTTTTGCAGAATTTCTCTTTGTTTCTTTTTGGGAACAATGCGTGAAAGAACTTCAGCTTTAACCGGAAATTGGCCTAATCTTTGTAATAAAGTATCGTAGTGTTGTTCAGCAAGAATTGTCGTAGGAGCCAAAAAAGCAACTTGCTTACCCGCCATCACTGCTTTAAACGCAGAGCGGAAAGCAATTTCTGTTTTACCATATCCCACATCTCCACAAACGAGACGATCCATAACCATGGGACTTTCCATATCCTGCTTAATATCTTCAATAACGGTAAGTTGGTCTTCAGTTTCATCAAAGGGAAATGAGGCTTCAAATTCTAATTGCCAATCGGTATCTTTGGGGAAAGGGTACCCTTTACTACTTTTTCGGCGTGCATATAACTTAATAAGGTGGGAGGCGAGCTCTTCTGCCGATTTACGAGCTTTGGCCTTCTTCGTCTCCCAGCCCTGACCACCAAGACGATCAAGGCGCGGTGTGCCCCCTTCACTGCCGATATAGCGCTGAATAAGGTTGGCTTGTTCAATTGGAACAAAAAGCAACTCTTCATTGGCATAGGCAATTTTAATATAATCCCGTTCCTTACCCGACATGGAAATGCGATCAATTTTATGGAATTGACCAACGCCATAATTGACGTGTACGACATAATCCCCCTCTTGGAGATCAACAAAAGAATCCAGTGGGGAAGATTGGACTTTATGGAGCGCCTTTACCACTTGCTTGCGCCGACCGAAGATTTCATGGTCACAAATTGCTATCAGTTTTTGACTCACAATGGAGAATCCACCACTTATTTCTAGATCTACAATAGTAACCGATGGGAATTGGTTGAGCATACTGCGTAGCCGTTTCCTTTGCAGTTCTGATCCGGCATAAATAGCAACCGTATACCCATTTCGAATAAGTTGACCTAGTTCTTCTTTGAACATAGCAAAATTACCAAAAAATGAGCGCGGTCCATCGATATCGAAGGTAAAGGTCTCTTTACGTTGCCCTCGGACCTCCAATAAGACGGTAGATGAGTGCCACCTATCAAAGAAATTAGGATAGTCAAATAGTAGTTGGTTAGGTTTTTTGGCATCACGATCGGCTAAAAAAGCATCACGATAGAGTGTTTTGGCTTCAACAAGTAGTGAATGAAATGAAGATTCCAAGCGCTCTTTGCCTAAAAATATCACATAATCGTTAGCATTGAAGTAGGCATCGATAGAGGCTGTTTCAATTTCCTGTTTCTCACGTAAAATTGTCAGAGAAATATGACCAAGAGTTTTAACCGTGTCTTGAGTAAGAGGGTCGAAGAACGTTATTTTTTCAATTCGGTCCCAATCTGCATAGAGGCGGACGGGGTAGGACGAATCATGGGGGAAGAAGTCAACAACTTCGCCATGGACCGAAAACTCTCCTGGCATACTGGTACTTGGAGAACGGAAATAGCCACCTGCGGTAAGCTCTTGAGCTATTGTAGTGGAATCAAAAGGATCTCCAATGCGTAAGTTCATCTCTGTTTTGCGTAAAGAATCTAACGATACTACTGGTGAAACAAAAGCTCTCAGGTGGGTAACCACAATCCGCGTAGGATGTTCAAGTAGCGCTGTTAACGCTTTTAATTGACTATACTCACGCTCGCTACCACCCCAAGGACTATAGAGAAGTTTACCATTCGAAGGGATAAAGATGTAGGGAGTTCCTCCTGTTTCCAAGTCCTTGCAGATTTGAATAGCAGCAACTTCGGTGGGACAGAGGGCCCAAATTCTACGGTTTAAGTACCGGGCATAGACTGTCAGAGCCTCTGCAAGGGGGTATCCCTCGAGGCCTTCAATCCATTGGCGTTTACTGCTATCCTGTCTCAGAGCCTTGTATGCGTCACTACTTTTAATATAAGATTGCACGAC
>JAQVOO010000098.1:0-4674 GCA_028702575.1 Sphaerochaetaceae bacterium | reverse complement strand
ACCGGGCATAGACTGTCAGAGCCTCTGCAAGGGGGTATCCCTCGAGGCCTTCAATCCATTGGCGTTTACTGCTATCCTGTCTCAGAGCCTTGTATGCGTCACTACTTTTAATATAAGATTGCACGACTGGGCCGATATGTTGTTGCATAACCGCACATACACTATCACAGAGAGGGAAGGTATTCAATGGATGTATTTGATCGCGTAGCACACTTAATTGAAGAATTGGGCGAGTTTGCCTGTAAGGAGCAAGGCACAATATCGCGTAGTTACAAAGACGATGGTTCAGTCTTGACTGCAACTGATACTGCAATTAATGAGCAGGTAACAGATGCACTGTTGCAGTTTTTTCCAACAGCTAACATTGTTGCAGAAGAAGCCCCAAACCCCTTTAATGATAACGCACCGCTTACTTTTATTCTTGACCCAATCGATGGTACCGATGTCTATAGTCAGGGATTACCAAGCTGGTGTATCTCTTTGGGAATTCTCGATAAAAATCGACAGGTGGTAGGAGCCATGGTCAATGCCCCACGTTGGGGGCTAAGTCGCGATGAAGGGTTATTTTTACGCCAAGATCCGGGGAAACAACTGTTGCTCAATGGCGAACCATTTACTTCGCGTCTTGCTGATGAAGAGGTTACACAGATCGCCATGGCTTCTTATACTCCAAGTTATGTCTCCATGAATAATTTTAAAGGGAAAATCAGAGCATATGGTTCTAATATTTTACATATGATTTCCCCACTGATTCACCCCTATATTCAAGGTTCGATCTCCGTCCCGTGCTTTGCTTGGGATGTAGCAGGCGCCCATGCCCTCCTCGCTTCTCAAGGGATGGTGGTTGCATATGCTGATGGGCAGCCTTTTGCGTATACCGATGCTATGCTCGATCAGCGTCGACCTTTTACCGCTATGGTTTACTCTGGTACAGCTGCTGCTGTTAAAACTATGGCAACTCTCTTTATTTAATCCTTTTGAATCTTACCTTGGTTAAACCAACGCCTTGCCAGATACATAAAAGGGGTATCGAGAGCTGAAACGACCCATTTCAGAAGATAGGTGGTAATTATAATCTGCCACAGCACGCTCCCTTCAAAAACACCCCAAAAGGCTATCAATGTAAACAGTAAGGTGTCGAGAAGTTGGCTAACCATAGTGCTGGCATTATTGCGTAGCCAGAGCCAAGTGTCACCAGGCCGTTTGCGGCGCCAATATTCAAATGCGTTAATATCGTGGATTTGTGATACGAGGTAGGCCACCAAACTACCTAGAGCAATTCTTGGCATAAGAGAGAAGATAGTAACGAGGCTTTCTTGCACAAAATCGGAGGGGGCACTCTGGAAATAGAGGGCAACGTTCATCAGAACGGTCATCACAACCAAAGAGAAAAAACCAATTCCAACCGCTTTCATAGCATCTCGTTTGCCAAAAAACTCACTCAGGATATCGGTAGCGAGAAAACTAGTGGCGTACACAATATTACCTAAAGTGGCTTCTAAGCCAAACAAGACTACTGTCTTCGTTACTTGAATATTAGCTAAAATTACCGAAATAGGAATCCAAATAAAAAGTCCCGTCTTACCCCAGAGCCTAAAGGCGACCATAATCGCCAAAAAATTCAAGACCAACATCACTACCCAAAACAGCTCATTCACACATGACCACCTTCCCTAGCTCCTCTTCCCACGGCTTTTGTACGTGCAAAACCAAGGCTTCGTTGTTTGGTATACCATAGGTTTGCAGTACTGCATCAAGTAATTTCTCCCTAACCACGGCAATTATAGTGCCCTGATAGGAACTAAATACTTGATGCAAGGTGGCATGCAATGCCTTGCCGGCTAATTCTAAAGGTCCAATTTCGTCAAAGGTGAGAACATCATACGATTGCATAGCAGCTATAATTCGTTCATGAGCCCAGTCAAAGGTCTTATAGTCGACCCAAAATCGGCCAAATTGTTCAAACTCTGGTTGAAAAGTGGTGGTCATAAGCAAGCGGGTTTCACCACTGGATTGGTCACTGAGTTCCCAATCTTTTTTTTCTTGCCCTGGGATAGGCATGACTTGGATGACTCCGCCAATCTTATAACCAGAACAATCTAACCGTGAACAAAGGGTGTATAAGAAGGTAGTTTTTCTACTATTTACGGGCCCAACAATAAAAATTGGTTTGTGCCTCATTAGGCGCCTCCCAGAAAGCTTTGCAAGACTGCAAACGCATCCATTGAATCTTCCCGACGAATAACAAAAGTCAGTTCATTCATCGTAGAGATGATTTCATTCACATTAATCTCTTCCCAAGCGAGTTTACGAACTGCCTCATAGACAATTCCTGGTGTCGACATAAAATCACCAGAAAACACTAATGAAAGGGCTACTAAATCCCCTTTTTGATGTAAGACCGTCTCTTCTTCTAATAAAGGGGTAACACTGTCAAGATGTTTCTCACTTATCGAAAGGCTAATTTCATGGCTACCTAACGTAACATTAAGGAAATCGCCAGAGGCGGGACTAATAGTATTATAGAGTTTGCCAAGTTTTGCCATAATGGTATCGCTACGGACTAAATTGATACTACAGATATTAGTTTTCATCATAATCTCATATTGGAGATCATAACTTTTTTGTTCGGTCTCTTTTTTCCGCAATTCTTCAGCATAGCGCCTAATCGCCATCACAATAGCAGATGTTTTCACCGGCTTACCATGTAATTCTTCTACCGTTGGTAAAATAGAAGCGGCATAATTACTATAGCTTAAAATACCTTGAATGAGCATCTCATAGAGAAATGGTGTCCGATCTATTATTCTTTTCACTGAATTGCTTACAGATTCCATAGGGACCTCTTTTGATTGTTCTTTTGTTATTATTATCACAACATGTACGCAATTACAAGATTTTATAACAAAATGATGAAATGTATTACAAAGTAGATTTTTAATTAATACAGAAAACTCAAAGATGACGGTTTCATAATTTTCATTAGTACAATGATATGTTATAGTAGAAGCATCTTTTAGCAAGGAGATTAGCAGCGTGTTATGCCCGTATTGTGGTCATATGGATGATAAAGTTATAGAATCTCGGCAAAATACGAGTGGGTCCACTATTCGTCGTCGCCGGGAATGCCTTAACTGTGGCTACCGATTTACCTCATATGAAAGGATTGAAGAAAAACCCTTATTAGTAGTTAAGCGAGACGGACGGCGTGAACCTTTCGATAGTCGCAAACTAGAACGAGGACTTCGCATTACTACTGAAAAACGTCATATCAGTCAAGAAACTATTGAACAGGTTTTACAAGATATTGAAGATGAGATTGTCTTATTAGCCGGCGCCAAACGAGAAGTCTCTTCCCAGGCTATCGGCGAAGCCGCGCTACGCCAATTATATAAAATAGACACTGTGGCTTATATCCGCTTTGCCTCGGTCTACCGTGCTTTTGATAACATAGATCAATTTATTGAAGAGATAGAACGCATTACTCATAATATGGAATAGCGTTGCCTATTTCGTTGCATCAAACCACTTGCCGGTTATTGATTGTTCAATGCGCTCATTAAGATGACTGGGTTTTAAAATCTCATTGGCACAATCGAGACAAAAATTATCACTCATACCCGCAACATAGTCAAAAACTAGTCGATTTAGATTAAAGTCATGGTCTAGATAGGGAGCATGCATCTCTTTTACATACATATAAAAACCGGCGGCTAACATGTTTTTCTCTTCCAAATAAGGTTGTTCTTCTAAACCATAACTATCTAACAATCCTTGTAAATAATCAACAATGAGGTGGAGTAAACGGGAGAAATAGTTGCCATACCCTTGCAACAGCGGGGATAGATAGATTGATCTATAATTGAACTCTTTCATCGCTAACACAGCTTCAAAGATGGGCTCTGAAAAAGAGATCCCTATTTCAGGACTTGAGGAATCAATTAGATCATTCACTAACGTGTTAATGATTCTAGCATTTGTATCGCCTAAACGTTCGACTACAATCTTTGGGATGGATGCAGGGTCTATAATAGCCAGACGGCAGGCATCTTCATAATCGCGACCAAGGTAGGCCGCCTGATCTGAAAAGCGCACCACTGCCGCTTCCCATGTTGCAGGAACTGCTTCTTTCCTACTTTTTAGGGCTGCTAAATCCTTCTTTACACCGCTGGGCATAAGGCGTTGTTCAAATCGTTCCCCGTTATGACAAGCAATCCCATCTCGCACTGCATAGGTCAAATTCAACCCTTTGCCGTGTTCTGTGAGAAAATCGATGACTCGCAGTGAATTCAATTCATGTTCAAAACCACTAAAGCCCTGCCCTTTCATCATAGAAGAGAGAATTTCTTCTCCGACATGGCCAAATGGAGTATGTCCAAGGTCATGCCCTATACCGATAGCCCATGCTAGTTCAGTATCTAAGTGCAAACCTCTACATACTGCGGTGGCAATGGAGGCGACGTGTAAAACATGCTCCATACGTGTACAGATGTGGTCATTACTAGGAGCAAAAAATACTTGTGTTTTATGTTTGAGTCTGCGAAAAGGAGAACTATGAATAATAGCCGTAGTATCGCGGTAGAAGGCACCCCGAATATCGCTCTTTCGTGAAAACTTGCGTTCTTCCATCTCTAATTGTGATAATTGGTTTAAAAAAAGAGTAGCTTTGTTCAT
>JAQVOO010000097.1 GCA_028702575.1 Sphaerochaetaceae bacterium | reverse complement strand
GTATTTAAAGCTTCACTCACAAACAAAAATGGTGCCGAATGTGGTTTTAAATAACCCGATTCTTCTGCACAACAAGCAAAGTCAACTAAGTCTTCAATCCCTAGCGCAGTTAATTTATTCCCAACTGGGAAGTCAGAAAGCACTGCAATTTTTAGTCCCATTGTTTTAAACTGCATTATAGTTTGCCGAACTAAGGGAAATGGGCGCAATGTAGCAAAGGAACGGTCCCAAGTAGCATAAAACTGACGTTCAATGCGCCTCTCCATCCTTTGGGTTGCCTCAGAATGGGGTGGTTGTTTACTGAGCCATGCCGCTTGCCTCAATCTAAATCCCATCTCATTTTCAGGAATAGTCTTCTCCTCTGTCTCAGTGCGGATATACCGTCTAAACTTCTGATAACGCAAAGCAAGCAACGGGGAGGGAAAAATCGAAGGGATAAGCTTACAATGCGTAACCCACTCCGGATACAAAGTCCCATCTATATCGAAACAAACAACTTCTATTTTCATTACAACCGTTTTTCCGAAGTATTGCGACGACGCTCCTTCAAATCCACTTCAACAGGAACTTGCGGAAACCCTAAATCACGCCGAATACAATTTTTCAGATAGTGAACATACCCTTGCGGAAAATCTTTTTTCCGATTTACAAAGAAAAGGAAACGAACTGGATGCGCACTAACTTGGGTGCCGTAAAATATTTTAAAATGTCCTCTACTTCCGCGCGGTATTTGATACGCATCAGACCATTCACGGAGAAAATTATTTAGTTGTGCGGTATCGACACGTTTATTTAACTGTTTCCAGACCGCCCAAGTCGAGTCGAGTAATTTCGTTATATCAAGACCCTCTTTTGCACTTATCGGGATAATTGGAGCAAACGAAAGGATGGGAAAAAGAAAACGAGCCCGATCTTTAATCGCCTCTAGTTCATTATCAATCCCTTTTAATAAATCTGTTTTATTAAAAACTAATAAGACACCCTTACCGCGTCGTACTATCAGTTGGGCAATTTTCTTATCTTGTTCGACTAACCCAGTGGTAACATCGATCATAAGCAGAACAATGTCAGCTTCATCAATAGATTTAATAGCTCGATTTACAGAATAATACTCTACATCAGCGTCAACTTTACTCTTACGCCTAATCCCAGCTGTATCCAAGACAGTATAAGCAGTTCCCTTGTAGAAAAAATCCCCCATGATCACATCACGAGTTGTCCCAGGGATCTCACTAACAAGTGAAGTATCCTGTCCAGTAAAAAGATTAGTGAGGGTCGACTTGCCAGTATTTGGTTTACCAAGAATAGCTATTTTTATCCGTTCTTGCTCTTCAGGAATCTCTACTAATTCCTCAAGCTCTAACATTTCTAGTAAATTTTCTTCTAGCACATCGATCCCTAGCCCATGGGCAGAAGAGAGCCCGATAACCCGCGGATAGCCAAACCGATGGAAATCCCACACTAAATCATCACGAACTGGATCATCGACCTTATTCACCGCAATAAGCACTTTATCTGAAAATCGTCGCATCTTCTCAATAAGCATCTCATCTTCTGCCGTTACTTCGGTACAATCCATCAGCATTATGATAACATCTGCTATTTCTAGGAGAGCCAAACTTTTCTGAGTAACCAGAAAATCGAGTCCCTCTTGGTCTAATTTCACTCCACCACTATCGACTAGTAAAACAGGGTGATTACCTAACAACCATTTTTCGGGCAAGATGTCGCGAGTCACCCCCGGCATGGCATCGGTAATTGCCCGTCTTTTGCGTACTAAGCGATTAAAGAGAGTTGATTTGCCAACATTAGGTCGGCCTATTATCGCGATTATTGGTAGTCCCTGCTCACGCAGTGACAAAGTCTCCGAATCTAGCATACATCCATTCCCTTACATATGTATTAATATTAACACACGAATCCATAGCCATTACCTTTTCAACCAGTTCCCTCGCTTCAGCAAGGGAAACAGAACGTATAATATGCTTGACCTCCAGTAAACTCTGGGGACTCATACTGAATTCGTCTATCCCCATACCTAACAGTAAAACTGTTGAGAGGGGATCTCCGGCCATTTCTCCGCACATAGCAACGGGAATACCGGCATGATGTCCTTTTTTCACTATCATGTTAATCAACCGCAGAACACCCGGATGAAACGGTTGATACAAGTAGGCAATTTTTTCATTGCCCCTATCAACCGCAATAGTGTATTGAATAAGATCGTTGGTGCCTATGGAGAAAAAGTCAGTTTTAGGAGCAAGGATGTCGGCACAAAGGGCCGCAGAGGGGACCTCAACCATTATGCCAACCTCAATCTCCTCATCGAAGGGTTGGTTAGAACTCCTAAATTCTTCCTTAACCTGCTCCAAGACCATATGCACATTTTCTAGTTCTTCAGGTCCGCTTATCATCGGAAACATTATTTTCAACTTGCCGTAGACTGAAGCCCGTAACAAAGCCCGCAACTGAACTCTAAAAATATCTTTTCGAGAGAGGCAAAACCGGACAGCACGCCAACCCAAAATAGGGTTTTCTTCACCCAACCCTTCCATGCCAGGGATTACTTTGTCACCACCTACATCAATAGTCCTAATTGTGACCGGCCCAATATTGCTCAATTTTTCCAAAACTTCTTTGTAAGCTACAAACTGCTCTTCTTCAGTTGCTCCCCCTGGTTTGAGAAAAAGGAACTCCGAACGAAACAGCCCAATCCCATCGGCCCCATTGTCCAAAACAGAATCGATTTCTTCAACAGTTTCAATATTAGCTTTAAGCGAAATCTTATGTCCATCTTTGGTTACAGCCTCTAAGGCAACTATCTCATGCAATTTTCGCTCATGCTCAATCCAACGATCATAGCGATCACGCATTTTTGCTGCTGAAGCCACACTGGGACGTATAGCAACCTCTCCTAAATTACCATCTACAATGACCTCATCGCCTTGATGAACTTTTTCGGTAACTTTACCTAGGCCAACAACTGTGGGGATCTGCAATGCACGTGCCAAAATAGCAACATGACTAGTTCGTCCTCCTCCATTGAGAGCAATTGCTTTAATATGATTCGGGTTGAGCATCAAAGCTTCAGAAGGGAGTAATGTGTCTGCAATTAGGACTGCATCCCCATGAATGGCCGAAAGATCGACTTGTTGTTTACCCATCATCTGGCGGATAACTCGCCAGCCAATATCATACAAATCGGCGCTACGTTCACGTAAAACAGGATCTCCAGCTGTTTCAAGTCGTTCAATTAATCCATGTAACACTTGTTCAACTGCCCACTCAGCGCACAGATTTTCATCGGTAATCAGTGTCTCTACTGACTGAAAAAAATCGGGATCTTCAAGCATAAGCAAATGGGTTTCAAGAATTTTACGATGATCATCTTTTGCAGCATCCTCTACCATTGCTAATAAGTCTTTAGCTACTGCTGAAAGCGCAACTTGAAACCGCACCTTCTCTGATTCGATTTTCATATCACCAATCAAAGTGTGCGGCACCACGAACTTTTCGTGAACGTAGAGGAACGCTCTACCAATACCTATACCCGAGGAGGCTGCGATGCCCTGCAAAACTCTCATATATGGCAGTATCATACGGGGTTTTATCGTTGATGTAAATAGATACTCGCCTTATACATCGCTTCTGTAGTATGCTTTAATTATGGCAAAACACCGACATCCATGGTTTCTTTACTCGTGGTTGCTACTCATTATTATTGTATCTCTTATTATTATATTTTCACTACCCCGGATGAAACGGGCCTTCCATGAATCGGGGATGCTCCCTTTAATTCGCGAATACAAATTGTTACAAAACACAGATGAAGAATACCCTTCGCGTTATGCCAGTGTTGCCTTCCCAGTCCCCTTAGGTAAAAACAATTTATTCTCTTACAACTCTTATCCGGTAAGGATATTAGGGAAAGAGCCCTACCATGAAACAATTGAACAGCTTTTAGCAGGCCCCCCATACGAAGCCTTAAGTGATGGAGTAATCACCTTTATTCCCCAAGGAACTCGGTTAATTGGACTCACAGTTTCAAACAAGATAGCATTTGTCGATTTTTCGAAAGAATTTCTCTTGCCAACAGTATGGGAATCTTCCTTCGCTCTTAGAACTGAACAGGTAAAACAGACATTGTACCAAGAGAATCAAATTCGTAATATCGTTATTTTAGTAGAAGGAGAGTTATTATCTAGGGAAAGACCAACGTTTCTAGAGCAGAACTGAACTTCAAGAGATCCAAGTGGATGCCATAGCCTAACAGAGCTAAAAATTCTCGATTCCCTTTTCTTCCTAATATAGGAGATTCAACGATTGCCTCAATGCCAACACCTTCTTCTTGGAGTGTCTTATACACTGCCAGTAGCGTCTCTACTAGTAATTGATCACCTGTTACTACCCCAGAAAATTGATGGGTTCCTTTGGCAATTTCAAATTGTGGTTTAATTAACGCAATCATCCAAGATTGACTAGTAAGGGAGAGGATATGGCTGGCAGCTCCCGTAATTGAACGAAAGGATAAATCAGCTACTGCCGCCGCTGGTTGAGGGTCTAAACTTGTTATATGCATTATATTTTGTCGCTCATGTACTTGTACGCGGCCATCAACACGTAATTTATAATCGAGTTGATTATAGCCGACATCTACAGCATGTACTAAAGAGGCTCCATGTTGTAGCAAACAATCAGTAAACCCACCCGTAGAAGATCCCGCATCCAGCATTACTACATTGTTAACATTGATCGACCAAGAGCGTAAAGCATACTCTAGCTTTAGACCACCACGCGAGACATAGCGAGTAAACATAATGTCAACACGACTTTCTTGAGGGTAGAGAGTCTCTAAACTAGTACAGGTTTCACCAGCAATAATAATTTGGCGACAAGCAAGGAAAGCTTCAAATTGATTTTTATGGTATTGAGGGTATTGTTTTTGAAGGAGATCGAATAATGGTTTTTTAGATCTTTTTCCATCCATAACACTTATTTTACACCCCAAATTGTTCATTAATTCTAGCAATTGAGATAGTTTTCCCACTGGCCGGATCAATTGAGCAAACAACGCCTTGCAAATAGGAAGGAGCATCTAGTATTTCACTGCGTAACGGTAGTTGAGTCATTTGCCGCTCAATTGCAATAAGTGGGTCAGATCCAATAACACCATCTAAGGGGCCACTCATCCCTAAATCGGTAATGTAGGCTGTTCCTTGTGGTAATATACGTTCATCAGCTGTTTGAACATGGGTATGAGTTCCCACTACAACTGAGACTTTCCCATCAAGATAGAGAGCTAAAGCTTCTTTCTCCTGTGGTAGTTCAGCATGAAAATCGACTAAAATTAGCGGCGTTTGACGGCGCATCTTTTCCACAATAGATAACCCAATTTGGAACGGACAATCAATAGGCATCATTTGATGGCGTCCTTGTAAGTTTAGAACGCCAATCTTACTTCCAGCAACTTCTACAATCGTCGAGCCTTTCCCCAGAACTTGAGAAGGATAATTGGCTGGTCGTAATATTCGTTGATCTTTATCAAGGAGCGGACGGATAGTTTCTTGTTGCCAAATATGGTTTCCAGAGGTGATAACATGCACGCCAAGAGCAAAAAATTGTCTGGCGAGTTCCTCAGTAAGACCAAATCCGTTGGCAGCGTTCTCCCCATTTACAACTACAATATCGGCTCTCAACCGTTTAATTAGTTGTGGAAGCCCCATAAAAAGGGCTCTGCACCCAGGTTGTCCAATAACATCCCCGAGCAGCAGAGCCGTAATAGTACGTGTTTTTGACATAATATCCTTTGATCAACGAGCGTATTCAACTACACGCGTTTCACGAATGATAGTCACTTTAATTCGGCCAGGATATCTTAATTCGGCCTCTATTCGGCCAGCAATACCTTTGGCAATGTCTTTGGCGCCATCATCAGTAACACTGTCATTATTGACAAGAATTCTAAGTTCGCGTCCAGCTTGAATCGCATAAGCTTTATCTACACCAGTAAAACTTTCTGCAATCCCCTCTAAACTCTCTAACCGTTTGATATAGTTATCTAAGGTTTCACGACGGGCACCAGGTCGGGCTGCAGAAATTGCATCGGCTATCTGTACAATTACAGATTCGATGCAGGATGGTTCCACGTCAGCATGGTGTGAGAGAATTGAATTTATTATTCGAGGGTCTTCACCTAATCGTTTTGCCAAATCAGCGCCCATTTCGGCGTGATTTGCATCACTATCAGATTCAATCCCTTTCCCAATATCATGCAATAACCCGCCACGACGCGCTATTTCCCGGTCCGCTCCCACTTCAGCTGCAATCATACCAGCTAAAATAGCTACTTCTTTGGAGTGGTTTAATACATTCTGACCATAACTAGTCCTAAAATGTAATCTCCCCAGAGCCCGAACCATCTCTTGACTCATATTATGAATACCTAGATCGAAAATTACTTTCTCACCTTCATCCATAATAACTCGGGTTATTTCCTTAGTTACTTTGGTCACCACTTCTTCAATCCGAGCTGGATGAATTCTCCCATCTTGCACCAAGCGCTCAAGAGCTACTCGCGCAATCTCTTTACGCACTGGGTCAAAACATGAAATCACAACCGCTTCTGGAGTGTCATCGATGATAACATCGACACCGGTAAGGGTCTCTAAGGTTCGAATATTTCTCCCTTCACGCCCAATAATACGCCCCTTCATCTCATCGCCTGGCAGACTGACCGTAGTCACTGTAACGTCAGAGCTAACCTCTGTCGCCATCCTTTGGATGGAGGTGACTATAATGTCACGTGCTAATTTATCAGCGCGCAACTGGGCATCCTGCTCAATTTTATTGATGATAACCTGAGCATCTCGTTTTGCATCATTTTGCAATGTTTCGATAATCACCTGTTTGGCTTCATCTGAAGTCATACCGGCGACACGTTCTAATTCATGGATCCAGTTTTCTTCCATTTCGGAAAGTGATTTCTCACGCTGGACAATTTTAGCCTCTTTGTCTACCAGCTGTCGCTTTTGGACATCTAGTTCCGCTTGTTTTCGTTCTAAATTTTCTTCCTTCTTCAAAAGTCTTTGTTCTGTTCTTTGAAGCTCGCCTCTACGTTCTCTAGCATCACGCTCTTGCTCTTGTTGTTCTTTTAACAATTGATCACGAGTCTCAACTAAAAGCTCTTTGCTTTTTACCTCTGCCTCTTTTATTGCTTCCTGACTCAACCGAACAGCTTTTTGTTCAATTGAGGTAAGCTTGAACCTCGCATAAATCCAACGAAATAGCCAACCTAGAATTATACAACCTAGACAAAGAGGGATTAATATTAACAAATTCATAGTATTTCCCCCATTGTAATGAAACAATAATACGAGAGGACCTTAACGCTTGTCAAGTGACGGGGAAAATAATTATACATGAGGCAAAA
>JAQVOO010000096.1 GCA_028702575.1 Sphaerochaetaceae bacterium | reverse complement strand
GGGCAATAATTTCCATTAGCATCCATTGGCGCAAAGTGGGCAATACTTGTAGCAGTGTCATATAACATTGCACCCCAATTGTTGTGTGATGCCGAAATGCTTTCACGAAGTGTTATAGCCACTTTCTTGATTTGGGGGAACATTGCATGTATCTGTTTTGCTACGTCAGGGTATCGGTCGATATCCAATATCCCAGAGTATACTTCTGTATTGCCTGCTTTTATATCAAGAACATCCTCAGCATCTTCTTCATTTCCAATAAGGATATCGACATACGGTAATATTTTAGCCATCACCTTGCGTGCGAGTTCCCTGGAACTCAAAACAGTGTCCCATTTCCAGAGTTTTTTGCGGAAATTCAGGTCACATGATACTATGCACCCATTATCCTTTGCCTTTCGTACTGCATCGATACTTGTTTCTGCAGCTGTAGCACTCAATGCTGGAGTAATTCCACTAATATGGAACCACGTCGCATCCTTAAATATGGTATCCCATTCATAGCGATCCGAACTCACTATTGAGATTGATGCGTTTCCTCTATCATATATCACTTTCCCAGGACGCTGATTGGCACCATTCTCTACAAAATAGAGACCCAGTCGTCCTTCATCCACCCTGAGAACATTGGATACGTCCACTCCAATTCGCTGCAACGTCATTATGCAAGCATCTGCAATATCGTTTTTAGGCAGAGCGGTAACGAATGCTGCTTGTTGACCCAATAAACGTATCGCTACACATACATTCGACTCAGCTCCCGCGAATGTCAACTCTATTGATCCAGGGAGTCCTTGAATAAAACGTTTATGTTGAGGCATGTTTATCCGCCCCATTATCTCTCCAAATCCAATGGTCTTGCTCATAGTGCTTGCTTTCCTGCTATCCAAATCTGCCGTGCATCAGCCGCTCTTGTCGAAATTTCATCCCAAGAGTGCTCTTTTATGAGATGTTTGGGGGCTATCCAGGATCCGCCAATAGCAATTACTTCCTTCATCGCGGCATAGGCGGGGAGTTTCTCTCCGTTGATACCTCCGAGTGGTATATACGATAACCCAAGGTATGAATACGGTGCATTCATACTCTTAAGATAGGTAACACCACCGAAAGGTTCAGCCGGGAAAAACTTTAAAAGCTTACACCCTTTCGAGAGAGCCGATTCTAATTCCGATGGTGTAGCAATGCCTGGAGCGAATGGCAGCTTAAGGCGCATTGCCTCATCGACTACTGATGGATTGAATCCTGGAGAAACTCCAAAATGAGCTCCTGCCTGTGAAATCTTTGCTACCTGATCGGAGAAAATTACTGTTCCTACACCAATAGTCATTTCGGGTCTTTGCTTTGCTATTGCTTCGATGGACGAAACAGCAGTACTAGTTCGCAACGTCAATTCAATAGCAGTAATCCCTCCTGTTAACAGAGCATCCACAACAGGTATAGCATCATCAATCATTTCAATTTCCAATACAGCAATAATACCTGATTGTATTACACTTTTTAAAATTGCAGGATCGAACATTGTCTCTAACATTTTCAAATTCTCCCGTATTTTTTCAGCAGGTCAGTTACACTCGCCCCTGAGAGAATATCTTTACGTGAGGCTTCTTCTGCCGCAGCCTGTTTTACTGCCCGATCATATACCTGTTCAGCTTGATTATAAGGAACTACAGAAACCCCGATTTCATCGGCTACAACGATATCACCGGGATTCACAAGAATGCCTGCACACGAAACTGGGCAGTTGAGTTCGATTGGTTCCCATAGTTGTGTAAGTGCACTATGTGCCTCACGGGGTGAAACTGATTTTGATACAACAGGAAAATCGAGCATACGGGCTTCATCTGTATCGCGGGCAGAGCCATATATAACAGCACCTACTATACCTGCATTACGTGCGAGTCCTGACATCAAACCTCCCCAAATAGAGGTTTCTGTGTCGCCAAAAGCATCGATTACGATTACATCTCCTGGCTTGGCATAAGAAAAAACTGCCAAACAGTCGGCGAGCAAGCCTGAGCTGAGTTTTACAGTGAATGCTGGTCCGATGAATGGTTTATTTACACTGCGCATTTTCATATCGCTGTGCATTATTCCATCGCGTTCCATGCTATCACCGACAACACATGAGATACTCATTACATTTTTTAACGTAGCAAATTTTTTAATTATTTCTGTATCAAGCTCAGGTCTTGGATGCACTATGTTCTTCATTTTTCACTCCCTTTCTATTAAAATTTAGCTATGGCCAATCTTAGTATTAAAGACCTATAACTTATTCCCAAATATGCTAAAGAATTCTTTTCAATAACATTGGCGTAATAATCGAAAACAGATTTCATTTTAATTCAATTTATAAAATTGCCTTATACTCATTACAACTTTTCCTGAGATTGAGATTCTAATCTTTTCCTGATTTTCTTTTGCTTTATTACTGATGAAATAATTGATAGTAAGGCTATTATGTAAAGTCCAATAGCTATGGGTCTTGACAATAAAATAGAAGGATCTCCTTGTGATACTGTTAGTGATCTTCGTAGATTTGATTCAGCCATTGGTCCAAGGATTAGGGCAAGTAATATTGGTGATAGAGGAAATTTTGCACGTATCATTAAATAACCAATTACACCAAAAATTAGTGATAGCCAAATATCAAATATATTCTGCCGCATAGAAAATGATCCTACGATACACAAACAAAAAATAATCGGAAATAAAATTTCTTTTTTTATGGTTATTACTTTTACAAAAAATCTTATACCAATTATCCCAAGTATTAACATCACTATGTTTGCTATGAACATACTTGAAAAAACATTGTATACGACATCAATATGTTCTTGGTATAAAAGCGGCCCTGGCTGCAATCCTTGCATAATGAATGCACCTAAAAGAACAGCAGTTATAGCATCACCTGGTACTCCAAGAGATAGAAGCGGTATCATTGCCCCACCCATACAAGCATTGTTTGCTGCTTCAGGTGCTGCAATTGCTTCAATTTCGCCAGTTCCAAATAATTCTGGATGTTTTGACGATCTTTTTGCTTCACCATAAGCTACAAATGCTGCAATATCGCCTCCAGCCCCAGGAATTGAACCAATCGCAGTTCCTATTATACTTGATTTAATTATATTTTTTGTAGAACGCTTTATATCAGTCAAACTTGGTAAATATCGGTCAATTTTAGTATCTAACTTTTGTTGAGTGCTTAAGTTTTCTATCGAATTGAATACTTCTGCAACTGCAAATAATCCAATTAATACAGGTATAAATGATGGTCCACTTAAAAGTTCCATTCGCCCAAATGTATATCTTGGATAACCTGATGTAGGGTCCATCCCGATCGTTGCGATCAGAAGTCCAAATATTCCAGATATCAATCCTTTTATCATGCTTTCATTAGTGATAGATATAATAATAGAGAGCCCAAATAGTGCAAGTGCAAAATACTCAACATATCCAAATTCTAGCGCTGCTTTCGCAATTATTGGTGACATGAATGTCATAATGATTACACCGATTATCCCTCCAAAAAAGGAAGCAAAAAGAGACATGCTTAGTGCTCTTCCAGCTTGACCTTTTTTAGATAAAGGATATCCATCTAGTGAAGTAGCAGCTGCAGATGGTGTTCCAGGAGTGTTTATTAAGATAGCTGAAATCGATCCTCCATACATGGATCCACTAAAAATTCCTATTAGCATTCCAAGGCCTTCTGCAGAAGGTCTACCAAAAGTAAATGGAACCAAGAGCGCGACTCCCATTGTTCCTGTTAATCCAGGTAATGCTCCGATAGCAATGCCGCCTGCTACACCAATAAATATTGCTAGCATTACATTAAATTGAAAAATATTAGAGAAACTATTAATAAAAAGTGCAAAATCCATATCCTACCTCTCTAATAACCTAGTAATGAAAGTAATCCAATTGGTAGTGATACAGTAAGTATTTTTTGAAATACAAACCATAATGCAAAAGAGGCTACAATAGGTACAGCAATTAAGGTAAGAGGTTTTCTTATATTTAAAAGCAAGAGAAATGCGAATAAGAAAAGTATTGTGATTGGAATAAACCCAACTCTTTTTAAAAACATTGCGTATAATATTGCTAATCCTAAAGAAATAATTACTTTCTGAAATCTTTTATCTCTAATATTAATTGCTATAAATTTTGATGTATTCTTTCCTAAAATTGTCCTAATGAATAAGGTTAATGAAAGAATGATTAATGCAACAGAAAGCAATTCTGGATAAAAATCAGGACCTAGTTTCATGATAAAGTCTTCAGGGAAACCTTGTGCAATAACAAATGAAAAAATACCAATCATCATAAATACAAGACTATATACAATATCTGGCAATCTTTTTTCTTTCAAAACGATTCCCCCTAACTAGCTTTCTGATCAATTGCGGGTAATAAAAGAATCGCCTCAAAGCCAACTTTGAGGCGATTCAAAAATTTTATTTTTTTGATAGTCCAATTTTCTTCATAACTGCTGAAACTTCATTATAATTCTTTTCAAGGAAAGCACCAAAATCTTCACTATTCATATACACTAAACCTAAACTTGAATTTTTTGCGAAAGTTGTAAAGTTTTCAGTGTCCCAAGCACTCTTAAATGCTTTTGCAAGCTTCTCCCTGATTTCTGGCTTTACTCCCTTAGGTACGGCAAGTCCCCTCCAGGTACCGAAAACAAGATCTAATCCTTGTTCTTTGAAAGTAGGTACATTCGGGAAAAGCTCATTTCGTTTTGTATCCATGATTCCAAGAATTTTCAATGCTCCTGCTTGTACGTGACCCTGAACCTCAGCTACTGAAACCGTAACCGCATTAACATGTCCTCCGACAAGTGCTGTAGCAGCCGGGGCTCCTCCATCAAAAGGTACGTGAATTACTTTTATTCCAGCAGTGTCTGCCATAAGTCCCGCGGCAACATGCCAAACAGATCCTGGGCCAGCGTTACCAATAGTTAATTTATCTGGATTAGCTTTTGCGTATGCTATAAACTCAGCAATATTGTTGTATGGGGCATCAGCTTTTACTGTAAGGGCAGAAGCATCTTGATTAACCATCATCAATGGATCGAAATCTTTGTAGCTGAACGGAACAAGGCCTTGAGGTGGTAAAGAATTTAATTCAAAAGTTATCATGCCTACATAGTAACCATCATTAGGAGATTGAAGCATCGCTGAATGACCAATAGCTCCACCTGCTCCGGGATTGTCGGATACTATAATAGATTGACCAAGGAATTTTTCAGCTTCTCGAGAAAGGGCTCGTAGTACAGCATCTGTTCCACCACCAGCTGCCATCGGGCAGATTACTGTGACTGGTTTTCTCGGGAATTCTTGTGAAAAAGATGTTACCACCAACACTGTAAGCAGCAACACGACCATTACTCGTTTCACTACGTTCTTCATCGCAAATCCTCCTATAAATTTTCAGCTCAAATTGGCTGTTTGACCCTAGAATATTGATTAAATTATATTATATAAAAATTTCTTTATTTCTTTATCAATGTCTTTAAATCATATAAACTATCTCCAGAATATCCAAGTTTTTTAGAAATATTTAATGCACTCTCAATAATTATCTTTGAAAATAATGATTTTCTATCTTCTGTCATTTTTGCTGCTAAGCTTGCAATACTAATAGCTGCTAACGGTTTTTCAGATATTCCTCTAATCGGTGCAGCTACACAATAAACGCCATATTCGTTCTCTTCATCATCTATTGAATATCCTCTTTCTCTAATTATTTTTAGTTCATTATAAAGTTGTGATTCATCTGTTATTGTTTTTGAAGTTTTTTTTGCTAAGCCATGCTTACATATAATTTGGTGTACATAATCTTGAGAAAATGTTGCAAGAAGCGCTTTACCAACACCAGTACAATGCATTGGATTTCTTGAGCCAAGATCTGCTCCGGTTAAAACTGATGAAGATCCAATAACTTTATCGAGGTATACAAGTTCGCCGGAGTACTCAACAACTAGAAATACAGTCTCTCCAGTCTCCAACATTGCTCTTTCCAGTATCGGTCGAGCTACATTATGCAAATCAGCTTTTACTAGGAAACGTCCACCAAGTTCAAAGAGCTTTATTCCAAGTTTATAAGTTTTAAATCTATCATCTTCTAGTTCAAGGTATTCGTTATCACACAAGGTATGGACTATGTCAAAAACACTTGTTTTTGGTATTTTTAATTCTCTTGACATCTCTGCAATTGTAAGTGCAGTCGATGATTTTGAGATATATTCAAGGATCGTCATGATACGAGTCACAGAACTATTAGAATAGTGCATATTATCCTCAAGCGTTCGCCAATACGAACACTGTTCAGATTATAGAACGGCATACTGATTTTGTCAAATTATATTTTATAAATTCAGGCTCTTTTTTAGCCTATAATGAGATCGAACTTAAAAAGGGAAATGTTTAATGGCAGGCAACTGCTATAGGTTACACGAAAACTCTATTAACAAGTAGAAAATATTCAGTAAATATACGTAAAATAATAAATTGCGCATAATGTTTCATCAAAAATGAGTCGATGTTATACGCTTTTTGCCAGCGATAGCGCTATAAAGCACTAAAAGATCTTGATCGCCACCAGACTTAAGACCCCGCACATCACCTGAAACGTTACTTTCTTGATCCCTCCGACAAAATAGGGAGCGGATAAAAGCAAATGTAGTGTACCCCTACTTTTCAGACCATTCAGGCAACTATTTTCTGCCTGATTGAAGGTTCCCCAATTTCTGGACACTTTTCAAGTTAGAAAATCAGCCTGACAGGCTGTTGGGGACATACGCCAGGGTCGCGAATTCCTTAGGTGTTTTATAACCAAGGGAGCTATGCGGCCGGAACTCGTTGTAATCTTTTCGCCATGTCTCGATCTTGATCTTTGCATCTTCTAAGGACAGAAACCAGTGCGTCTGCAGGCACTCTTCCCGGAAACTGCCGTTGAACGATTCGATGTGCGGATTGTCCGTCGGTTTGCCCGGACGCGAAAAGGAAAGCGTTATCCCACTACGATATGCCCACAGATCAAGCGCTTTCGATACGAACTCAGGACCGTTGTCCACGCGGATGCTTCCCGGCGAACCTCGCCATGTACATATCCGCTCAAGTGCCTGGACGACATCGGTACCCCGGATCGATTGCCCCACATGGGTCGCAAGGCATTCTCGGGTGAATACGTCCACCAGCGTCAGGATCCTGAACCACTTGCCATTGAACAACTGGTCTGAGACGAAATCCATCGCCCATACCTCGTTAGCCCGACTCTCCTTTACGGGTTCAACGCGCGGCCTTGAAACCTGCTTTCTTCTTGTTTTGAGCCGCTCATTGAGATTTTCAAGCCTGTACAGCCGGTATATCCGTTTCTTGTTCACCTTCAGCCCCTCCCTCTGGAGAAGCACATGGATCCTTCGATACCCGTACTTCACCCGGAAGGTGGCATAGTCCCT
>JAQVOO010000009.1:22172-29438 GCA_028702575.1 Sphaerochaetaceae bacterium | reverse complement strand
CTCTATTTGGGAACGTTCACTAGAATTGGTCAGAAAAAGGTAGCGTTTATCTTCAGCTTGCAACCATTCAATGAAGTCTCGGACTCCTGGAAGTAATCGATTACCATGATAAATGACCCCATCCATATCACAAATAAAGGCTTCTTTGCCTCTTACTTTTTCCAAGAACTCCTCTGATGAACAATACCGCTTACTCTGTTCCATTAAAGCTCTCCCTTTTCCAACGCATCTACAACCGCATCGATATCCTCAGGTGGCGTCGAAGTCCCCGCGGTAACTCCTACTCGCCTAAAAGAGAAAATTTGAGAAGGAATCTCCTCCACCGATTCAATATGCCAGACCGGCAAATTTTGTGATTCGACTAAATGGACCAAAGCAGTTGTATTAGCACTCATTTTACCACCAATAACGATTACTGCATCAACTTTTTTACACATATCGAGCACCGCTACGTGCCGACGTAATGTATTGGGGCATAGCTGATTGCCAATACGTAGCCGGTTTTTATAACGAAAAAGCATGTAATCACGCAAATTATTATACTGCGTTTGAGGGAAAGTTGTCTGCACCATGAGCAGCACTTCCTCATTACTAAAATCAGGTAGAGCATCAATATCGGCTTCAGAGGCTACCACATGGACAGGAACAATCTGCTTCTCTGCATTGTACACATTAGACAACGCAATTACTTCACTATGTCCGGGCAACCCTATAATAACCACATGATTTGATTCTGGGGTTTTTCGGATCAAGCGTTGGGAATAGGCTACGATCCCACAAGTTCCATCGATTAAAGTGAATCCTTGTTGTTCAAAAGCCTCTCGCAGGGGATCTCCTATTCCATGTGCCCGTATCAAAGCTACTCCTGGAGAACCCTCTTTTGGGGTATCGATACACTGCATTCCCTTTGCCACAAATCGTTTGACAACCGTCGGATTATGGATAAACCACCCAATGGAGTAAGCTGGCAGGTTCTTTGCATTTGCAATGCGCAGACACTCTTGTGCCATCTCAATCACATGGGCGACTCCATTACAATACCCGATAATATGCGATTGGATAACAACCACTTATTTCCTCCAAACAAATAAGCCGCGACGCAGATTTCCTACGAGGCGGCTTTAGCAAACATATAATGCAATACAACACAATCAAGATTACTTTTTCTGCTGACGCTTGCCTTTGAGTTTCCGCTCTACCATAGGAACTTCAACTTTCTCGGCAGTCTCCTTATCTGCTACTTCTTCAACTACCGCTATTTCAGGTTTAGGAGCAATAACAGGCTTTCCTTTATTTTTATTTTTAGTAATCCAAAGCAATAAAGCTGGAGCGAGGAAGTTACTTGAATAAGCCCCTACCACAATACCAAAAACCATCTCAATCGCAAACAATTGAATAGCTCCTGAGGCAAGAATTGCCAACGGTAAAATAGCTAAGGCGGTAGTCAGCGACGAAAAGAGTGTTCGAGACAATGATTGAGAAACACTTGTATCGATGAGTTGCATCATTGACAGGTCTTTAAGAATTGGTCTGTTTTCACGGATCCGATCAAAAATAACAATGACGTTATTCAAAGAATATCCAATAATAGTTAGTAACGCAGCAATCGTAGTGCTAGAAACTTCCAATTGCGCTAATGCGATAAAACCAACCAATAAAAAGGCATCATGCACTAGTGTAATAATAGCCGCTAAAGCATAGGCCAATTTAAACCTAAACCAGATATAGAGCAAGATTAAAGTAATTGAGACAATTACAATGAGAATAGAACCTGAAACTAACGTTGAAGAATATTTAGGTCCAACAAAGTCAGATTGCAATACCACAATAGCATCCGATCCAAAAGCTTTCCGTAAGGCATTACCTACAGATTCTGAAATTTCATCTTCAGCTAGATTTTCATCATTAGCGAGACGAATTTGGAATACCTGTTTGTACTCATCCCCTACAATCTGCACCTGAGTTGAATCGCCTAAAGCATCACGCATTTCATCAATTGAAACAAAATTAGTGGTATTTGGATTGGCACTATTCAAAACAAAGGGAGTCGTTGAAAGAGACGTTGGTAATCCAAAACCTGTGATTAATCCTGCTGTTGCTAAGCTAGGATCCAACGCAAGTGCTGTAACACCAGGAACGGTCGATGAAATTGCATTTGCAAGATCGCCCACTGTTGGATACGAAGCAGAACTAAATTCTGAATAACGAGAACCAGAAGCATCTCTGTACACTAACGTGAGCGTACCACCAGTAATATTTAGAGTAACTGTATCAGAACCACTATAACTCAAAGATAGTGCTGGCGGAGCAATTTGGACACGTTGTGAAAATCCGCTTTGGAAATCTATACCCAGATTAAAGCCGCCAAAAGCCAAAAAGGCAATTAAACCTACAATTAAAAGGAGGACTGATACGCCAACCGCAATGAAACGAAATTTGGTAATTGGATAAATTTTCTTAGCCATGATTACTTCCTCCTCCAGCTAATGCTCAGCCGAGGATTTTTCCCAGATAGGACTGCGTCGTACATCAACTTTACGACAAACAAAGCACTGAACATTGAGCTAACAATTCCAACTGCGAGGGTATTGGCAAATCCTTTCACAGAACCCGAACCGAGTTGAGAAAGTATCAGCGCTGCAATAATCGTAGTTACGTTAGCATCCATAATAGTCCAGAAAGCCTTGGCAAACCCAGCTTTTACTGAGGCTGCAGCAGTTTTCCCAACAGCTAATTCTTCTTTAATACGTTCCAAAATAATGACATTGGCATCAACAGCCATACCGACTGTCAACACTAAACCAGCAATACTGGTCAGAGTCAAAGTTAAATTGAACGCAGATAATACCGCTAATAAGATAATGAGGTTAAACAACAAAGCAACATCGGCAAGCAAACCGCTTCCTTTGTAAATTACAACCATGAAAATAAAGACTAAAGCGAGTCCTAATAAAATTGCGACCAACCCAGCTTGAACTGTATCTTCCCCGAGGGACGCTCCGACACCTTGCTGGCTCACAACAATTAACTCAATAGGCAAAGCTGCCGTCTTAAGGACAACCGAAAGATCTTGGGCTTCTTTTTGTCCAAACCCGGTAATCTGCACATTATTTCGAATGGGTTCGGTGATAGTTGCCATAGCTTTAACATTACCATCTTGTACAACAGCCATCATCTCACCCGTATGAGTCGAGGTAAGCTTATAGAAAATTTCTCCACCAGTTGCATCCAGCTCAAAATTAACAGTAGGTTGCCCTGTAATAGGATTAGATCCCGTCACAGCATTTGAAATATGAATCCCATCCAGACCTATTTCTTCATTAATTACTACATAACTAGAAAGCTGGTCCAACCCATAGGCATCATTCACATAATACCCAGTGGCAACTTTTCCGGCGGGTAAAAATTCAGGTTGCTTGATTTGCCCTACATTGGTAAACACATCGCCAGGATTTTCGTTAAAATAGGTATTTAACTGAGCAGTTAATTCTTGATCGACAATCTGGAAGTTCAAAGACCCCTTACCACGCAAGAACGATTTTACCCGTTCAGGATCAGCAGCCCCTGGAATTTCGATAAGAATTTGAGAATTTCCCTGAAGCCGAATATCGGGTTCAGTTACACCAAACTGGTCAATACGCTCATTTAAAATGGCAATATCTTCATTTAAAAGTGCGGTGATTACACTACTGGAAACTCGGGTTCCTGTTTTGGCTGCATAAGCATCAACATCAGCTTCCAAAAGAATACTCATACCTCCACGCAAATCGAGTCCAAGCTGTAAAATCTTTCCACTCAGCGTTTTTAGGCTCAACAATTGTGATCGATAGTGATTCTCCAATGCATCGAACAATTCTTGTTCGTTATAGAATCCTCTAAATACATCTTCGACCGTCCAAGATTTTGGAACATTTCGTTTCATTGATTTATAGTTGTCTTTAGCTACAGGAATAAGAAATCCATAAGTATCGGGTAAAGATGCAGAAGAATCAGAAGCAATCAAAGACTTCAATTCACGCAAGTCTATCGTTGCCTGTCCTAATGCATACTCCCGAATCTGGATCATTGAACCAGTCGCAAGATCTTTTGTCTCTTGGGGTACAAAAACGTACCATTTTACGGTTGGATAAAGGAAAATTCCACATACCACCGCAACCAAGAGAACGATGAACAATCGCCCTCGTTTTTTCATGATGCTCTCCGTATGATATCGATGTCTTTACTTGGTCTCTTTTTTATCCGGACCATCTTCAGAAACTACTGGAGCTTCTTCAACGACCACGGCATCTTCTACTGGTTCTTTTGCCTTTTTAACAGGAGCAGACTTCTTTTTCTTTGCCGGTGCTTCAACAGTTTCCACCGGGGATTCTTTTTTGGCCGGCTTAGAAGGCTTCTCTGTAGTAGATTCACTCTTTTTGTCAAGAATCTGGGCAATCGCACTTTTTGAAAACTCAATGCGGGTATTATCATCAACTTTTACCACCACTGTAGTTTCTTTGACAATAACAATGGTACCTCTAATACCACCGATTGAAACAATCTTATCGCCTTTTTTCATGGCAGCGAGCATATTCTTTGTTTCTTTGTCACGCTTTTTTTGTGGCCTAATGATTAAAAAGTAGAAAATCAGGATAATGAGTCCGAACGTGATGAAAGTAGTAGTCATGGAGCCACTAGTACCGCTTGCACCACTTCCGCCCATCAAGGTTGTCATCAATGCATTCATAATAATATAACCTCGCTATTGAGTTTCAGTTTACGTACCGCTTAACGTATCATGATACCCTTACAGTAGTCAAGTTTCACACTACAAGGAATCTTCTAGAGAAATTGTTACGTTAACGGTGTTCTACGCATACAACAAAGGGTGAACTCCTAAGATTTATGGAATTCACCCTGATAATAAACTTTTATTTGGTCAGCTTACATCATGCCGCCCATACCACCCATGCCGCCCATACCGCCACCGCCAGCAGGCATTGCGGGTTCATCGGAAGGGAGATCGGTTATTGAGCACTCGGTTGTAAGAATCAAGGATGCAATCGACGCTGCATTCTGCAGAGCACTGCGTGAAACCTTAACAGGATCTGTAATTCCTGCTTCAAACATGTCAACCCAAATCATTCTAGTGGCATCAAAGCCCATATCTGCTTTTTCATTCTTAGCTTTGTCAGCAATAATGGCACCATCAAGACCAGCATTTTCTGCAATTTGACGGATAGGCTCCTCAAGTGCACGTCGTACAATCCGGTATCCAATTACTTCTTCTTCAGTCAAATCGGAAAGATTTTTATTCGCAAGAACTTTAGCAGCTTGGACCAAAGCAACACCACCACCGGCAATTACACCCTCTTCAATGGCGGCTCTTGTTGCTGAAAGAGCATCTTCTACTCGGTGTTTTTTCTCTTTAAGTTCAACTTCAGTTGCTGCTCCAACATTGATAACTGCAACACCACCAGCTAACTTCGCTAGGCGTTCCTGTAATTTTTCGCGATCATAATCACTAGAAGTATCCTTAATCTGAACCTTAATCTGGCTAATTCTATCCTTAATCTCTGACGCCTTACCAGCACCATTAATAATAGTAGTATTGTCTTTTTCTACCTTAACGGTCTTCGCACGTCCGAGCTGAGTGATATCAGTATTTTCTAATTTCAATCCAATTTCTTCAGAAATAACTTCACCGCCAGTCAACACTGCGATATCTTCGAGCATCGCCTTACGTCGATCACCAAATCCGGGCGCTTTTACCGCAACTGCGGTGAGTGTTCCACGAATAGTATTGACGATCAATGTTGCTAACGCCTCTCCATCAACATCTTCAGCAATGATCAAGATGGGTTTACCAGCTTGGGCCACTTTCTCCAATACCGGCAATAAATCCTTCATATTGGAAATTTTCTTGTCATAAATGAGGATATAGGGGTCTTCAAGGATTGAGACCATAGTATCGCGGTTTGTAGCAAAGTAAGGTGAAAGATATCCACGATCAAACTGCATTCCTTCAACAAAATCAGTGGTAGTCTCGATAGTTTTTGATTCTTCAACAGTAATAACACCATCTTTACCAACTCTCTCCATGGCATTGGCAATTTCATCACCAATCTCACGGTCATTGTTAGCACTGATAGTAGCTACTTGAGCCAGCTCTTCTTTATCTTTAATCATTTTAGCTTGGCGCTTAAGCTCTTTTATCGTGTCATCTACTGCTTTATCAATACCCCTTCTAATTCCCATCGGGTTTACGCCAGAGGCAACACTCTTCATGCCCTCTTTTGTAATAGCATAGGCCAGTACTGTAGCCGTAGTAGTTCCATCTCCAGCAACGTCATTGGTCTTTGTTGCAACTTCCTTGAGTAATTGTGCCCCCATATTCTCAAAGGGATCTTCTAATTCAATTTCGCGTGCAACAGAGACACCATCCTTGGTGACTGTTGGAGCGCCAAATTTCTTATCAATCAGTACGTTTCTCCCCTTTGGTCCGAGCGTAACTTTTACTGCTCGAGAAAGCTTTTCGACACCAACAATCAGAGCCCTGCGGGCTTCTTCATTGAACTGTAGCTGTTTTGCCATAGTGTTTCCTCACTTGTATGTATTTTTCTTTTTTCTTATTCAGCCTGTAGTCAGGCAGAGGCCGACTAAAGACGTAAGCGTCTCGTCTACCGATATGTAACATACAAATAAATTTCGTGAACAGCAACCGTATATTTGAAAAATCTTTTGTATCAGCCAAAAATGGCTATACATTTGTACACTTTCATGACAAAATCCCGGCATGAATAAGCATAGAACCATAGCTCATGGCTTGGCCTTAACAACTATTGTTGTTTGGGGAACAACCTTTATAGCTACCAAAATACTTCTCGAAGCCTTCACTCCCATCGAAATATTGTTAGTTCGATTTATTATGGGCTTCCTAGGTCTTGCCTTATATGATGCAATCATCAACCGCTCTTCCAGACAACCTTGGAATCTACGCCAAGAACTATTGTTCGCTGGTGCAGGACTAACCGGAGTGACGATGTATTACCTACTTGAAAACATCGCACTGACTATGACCTATGCCTCTAACGTCGGCATTCTGGTTTCTGTGGCACCATTGACCACAGCCCTCCTCGCTCCATTTTTCCTGAAAGAAGAACCACTGAAATCTAATTTAATCCTTGGTTTTATTATTGCTTCCGTGGGAGTTTGTTTAGTCATGTTCAACGGTAACGTTGAATTTCAACTCTCTTTGGCTGGAGATGCTTTAGCTTTAACAGCCAC
>JAQVOO010000009.1:10672-22072 GCA_028702575.1 Sphaerochaetaceae bacterium | reverse complement strand
GCTGACTATATTCACCTTCTACCTTCTCAAGATTTGGTTAATTTGCGTCTTAAAGACTCACAAGTAGTCCCTGAAACTTTTTTTGTTGACAGCACCGGTAAGATTGTGGGACAAACATACTATGGAGCACGGAATAAAAACGCATGGAAAAAAATAATCGAGTCCACGCTAAGCCTAGTCGAATAATTGCGATCGCCATCCTCGTAGTAGCTAGTATTGCGATTGTCATTGGAGTGGTGCAAGGCGAAGCTCTTATTGTGCTCAAAAAAGCAACTACAATCTGTTTGGAGTGTATTGGCCTTGGCTAAGAAATTACGCGTCGCGCATGATCGGCGTAGAAATATTATTCAATTTCTCACTGCTGTTCTCTCCAATGCTTATATTGTCGGTTTTCTGGAAGGTAAGATTTATCAAGGTGATGCAAAAGCTTTTTGCGTCCCTGGACTCAACTGTTACGCCTGCCCAGGAGCCTTAGGATCGTGTCCGATCGGATCTCTCCAAGCTGTCCTCGGATCACGCGACAAAACCTTCTCCTTCTATGTTGGAGGCTTTTTAATTGCCATTGGGGCAACCCTCGGTCGGTTTGTCTGTGGTTGGTTATGCCCTTTTGGTTGGTTTCAGGACCTACTGCATCGTATTCCCATCCCAAAAACATGGAAACGGTTACGTCGTCTTCCAGGTGAAAAATTCCTCGCTAAGTTACCCTACGTATTTCTTATTATACTAGTTATTCTGCTACCTATGTATGTTGTTGATTTAATTGGGCAAGGCTCCCCTTGGTTTTGTAAATGGGTCTGCCCCTCTGGAACACTCTCTGGACTGCTTCTATTAGCTGGTAATTCTGGCCTCCGTAGTGTAGCTGGCTGGCTTTTTGCTTGGAAAAACTTGATTTTACTTGTTACAATTCTTACTTCAATTATCCTCTATCGCCCTTTCTGTAGGTATGTCTGCCCACTAGGGGCAATCTATGGCTTATTCAATCCAGTCTCTCTGTATCGCCTTGAAATAGATGAAAAAGCGTGTACAAAATGTGGCATCTGCCAAAGAGTGTGTAAACTCGACATCCCTGTGTATATAACGCCCAATAGTACTGCTTGTATCCGCTGTGGCGATTGTATTGTAGCTTGTCCCCACTCCGCAATAAAAAGTGGATTCAAAACTAAAATCCAAGCCGCTTCACAAACCGCATCAGATTATCCATCGTAAGGGCCATATCTTGCGGTGCCCGCTTTACCACATGTTTAAAATCGCGGGCCACCCGATTAATACTAAATATAGCTGAGACCCCAGCATGGTAAGCATCTTCAATGGAGTCGCCAATATCTCCAACAACCGCCACTAAGGGAATATCTAATTTTTTTGTGCGGCGCGCAACCCCAATCACAACCTTCCCTCGTAGACTCTGCACATCGATTTTCCCCTCTCCACTAAATACTATATCTGTTCCAGCTAAAAGGTTATCAAATCCAACAGTATCGAGCACTACTTCAATGCCCATTTCTAGTTTTGCCTTGAAAAAAGCTACCATACCACCACCCATGCCACCGGCAGCCCCCGAGCCGGGTAGTTCTGAAATATCAGTGCCAATCGACTCAAGAACTACACTATGTAAAGCCCGCAACTGCGTATCAAGGAAACTAACCATCTCAGCATCAGCTCCCTTTTGTGGAGCAAAGACAAAAGCAGCACCATGTTCACCAAAGAGAGGGTTGTCAATATCACACATGGTGATTATTTCAACTCCATCAAGCAATTTTGATCTGTTTTCTCTATCAATTTCAACAATCTGGGCTAGAGTTGCTCCAGTTGGAACAAAGGTGGTTCCAGCACTGTTCAAAAAACGAACACCTACAGCCGCTGCCGCTCCAGTACCTCCATCATTGGTGGCA
This sequence comes from Sphaerochaetaceae bacterium, assembly GCA_028702575.1. Taxonomy (GTDB): domain Bacteria; phylum Spirochaetota; class Spirochaetia; order Sphaerochaetales; family Sphaerochaetaceae; genus JAQVOO01. The sequence goes on along the minus strand of JAQVOO010000009.1, from coordinate 20,183 downwards.
CTCCCTCCAAGACCCACAATAATTTTTTTACACCCATTAGCTGCTGCATGCAGTATTAATTCTCCCACACCATAGGTTGTGGTTTGATCAGGTCTCTTATCATCACCAACTAATGGTAATCCGGCACAGGAGGCCATTTCAATAATTGCCGTATCCCCTGCGACAACTCCATAAAAAGCCTCAACTGGCTGAAAATACGGTCCCGTTACTTCCACGTTAATCTTTTTCCCGCCCATTGCGGTTAAGAAAGCATCTACACTCCCCTCGCCTCCATCAGCGACAGGAATAGAAATAACTTCTGCCGCCGGATAGTGGCGGACAATGGCCTGTTCCATAATCGAACAGATTTGAGCAGAACTCATCGTTCCTTTAAAAGAATCGGGAATTAATAAAGCTTTTTTCATGTGTACTCCATAGTCAAGACCATTATTTCGAAACAAACCTACAAAAATATCAAACTAAAACCGCTAGCAAGAAGGACTGCTACCGTATTGCTAAGAAAATTAACCACATCGTTATCGATCCAGCGCACACCCCGACATAGTTCAAATGTAACACCCTCCCGTCTTTCGTGCTCCGTCACCTGTTTTCTTTTTGGATCATAATAGTGTCCTTGTACAGTCGCGCCTAAAAAACTATCGGCTAGGGAGCCTAAGGCTCCGGCAACAGCGACAATAGAAGCCAAAAAGAGCCATATAGGATCGGAATAATCGGCAAACATCGCATACCAAGCAGTTGCAATCATAATGGAACCGACAAGGCTACTAAAGGTACCCAACCAAGTCACTCCCCCAGACATGCCCACTGGTACTACTTTAAAGGTTCTAATCGATACGGGGGGGCGCTTACTAAGAACTCCAGCTTCTCCAGCCCAAGTATCAGCAGTACTCGCCGCTATAGCAGCTCCAAACATAATCAAGGCCACTATGTGCCCACTAAGACCATAATAGAGGGCAGAGGCTGCCGCAAGCAATCCATTGGCTAAAACTTGGGCCCAGTCGCGTGTTCCCCCTTTCTTTTGAATGCCAGATTCGACATTTTTTGTAATAGCACTACTCAGTTTACTCAGGATATTCGCTGTTACAAAGAACAGCATAAGGAGGACCCATCCCCCAATTCCTAAATAACGAAAGGTAAGAAAGCCGACTATAAAGGCTGCAATGGAACCTGAAAAAGTAAGCAGTTTAGTCAGTTTGGCAATAATTGCCAATAATAAATTAGCTCCAATGGGGATGAGATAGAGCCATATTATGATCTTCATAAGCCACCAAATAATATTGTGGCTAACAATGCTGTGCCCAGCGGGACTGTGATGTTATCGAGCCCGTATGGTGTAAATGCTTCCAGTAGGGCTACTATCAGAGCAACAATAACCAGCGTAACCCACCAACCTAGAGTCCACAATCCAGTTATTTGATAACCAATTGAAAAACCAATGAGGACCAAAAATGTGACACAGGCCATCACTATTGTTCCTAATACGGTTTTCCCGTGTCGAATCTCTCTCTTGCCCCATCGTTTACCAATTATTGCCGCCAACCCATCCCCGTATCCCATGGTAATCACCCCCATACCACAGGCCCACATGGGGATTGTACCGGTATATCCGAGGAGTACAAGCACAAGCAATGAGATCGGAAAATAGACTAAGCCAAGGTTTCTACGCTTATCGCTAATACCAAGAACGTTCGCAACCCCTGTGTAGACGGCCAGACTATTCAAGACAATAAACATTATTGGACCGACTAACGCATAGGCGAGAGAATCAAAACTCACAAGTAGTATAAACCACCAATTTGAGACCCCGATGTGGATAAATTTGCGTACGAACTCTGCAGAAAATCGATCTGATTTTGAAAGCATTATTCCTATACCTATGATTATCCCTATAAAAACAAATGAAAGTAGTAAACCTAGTATATTCATTAAGCCACTATAAAGAAAGTATAACCGTTTTTCAAGATATTGACAGAGTATAGGGCCCATGTTATGGTAAATGTGCTTTCGTTTTTGAGTTGCAGCTGTTTCTTTTAATCTAGTTTCCTTCGAGTCGTGATTATCGTATTCTTAAGACCGATTAAATTGACTCAAGCATGCCGCCAAATGAAGCAATTTTATGATAACAGGCTTAGGACCTGTGGAGGATGCTTTATGGCAAAGAAAATCTATGTCGGCAACATGAGTTACGCCACCACCGAAGAGGAACTTCGGGAACTGTTCGCTCAGTACGGTACCGTTCTAAGTGCGAACATCATCATTGATCGAGAAACCCATCGCCCCAAAGGGTTCGGGTTCGTTGAGATGGATGAAGATTCAGCTGCTGATGCTGCAATTTCCCAACTCGATGGCAAAGAGTTCGGCGGACGCAACCTTCGTGTTAACGAAGCAATTGCAAAACCCCGCCCAACCAGAAACTATCGTGACTAATTTGTATTAGTACAATTGAAGCCGCCCGACAACAGGGCGGCTTTTTTTTCACCAAGCGCCCCCGCCACCGCCGCCAAAACCGCCGCCAGAAAATCCACCACCACCTGATGAGGATCCTCCAAAGCGCGAGCCAGGACTTGATTTAGGTGCGGTTGTGATGGCCGGGGCCAAAGCAGCATTGCACCGGTTCATCATAGAACTAAGAGCCATCGCATTCCAGACCGTGTACGACCCACCAACATACCAAGTTGGAGGTTCGAGGGTGATAGAAGAAAACTTCTTAGCCCAATCTTTCTCTAAACCTAACACAATGGCAAAAGCTAGGTTGCGATAATAATATTCAGGATCGTCTTCAATCATCCGTTTTAATTGATCCAACTCAACATTTTTAATGAAATCACGGAACCCTAGCACCTCTTCTAAACATCTACGACCATACTCGCTTCGTTGCTTGGTAATGATAGCAAAGAATGCAAGGATTGCATTGGCACTCATTCCGATCGTCGCCATTAGGAGACTTTCGCTTACAACTGCACCAACTACAAAAGCTCCAAAAACAAGAATCACCCAACCGGCTACGATTGTAACAAGACTTAAAATTATCCACAGAAATTTTCCAAATGTTTTCCGAATATGCCAAATTCGTAACATTCCATGGAAGACTACCACCAACAATACTGCACTAAAAAGGGAAACAACCCCTAACACCAAAGTTTCTGGCCCAGCATAATTTCCCGTTAACGAAAGGGCATACCCAATTGCGGGAATCAACATGAGTAATATCGTAAGGGTAGCAAAATTACGAGATTTTTTGCTGGTCAATGCCCGTTCGCCACTATAATGGGAAGCTACAGTACTCTGTAATTTTACATAAGACTTAAAGAAATCCCCTTCTAAATCAGAAGATTTTACAACTCCATTTGAACCACTGGCAAAAAAAGCATCAAAAAGTTGTTGTTCATGTTTTGAAACATTCTGTGGGTCACGACCCCTAATAAAAGAAAATTTTTTCCCCTCTTCTACGATGGTCAAACACCCTTTATCGGCCCAATAAAATATCATGGAGGTTACATCGTGGGGATCAAGCGATTCATCAATGATATAACCATAATCAAGGGGACTCATACCCTCTGAAGGGGTGAATCGTGGTACAATAATCAAATCTTTATCGCGCCCATGGGTACTCCAAAAGTACCAAGCAAGAATTACTGCCAAGAAAGAAAGGACTATAAATATCACGCGATACAAAGCTTGCCAGTTTGTCCGTTCCTCAAAATATCCCTCTGGCATCTGCACTCTTACTGTTATGGCTTCACCTGGCTCTAAGCGAGTTGATTGCCCACTCAAAGATAAACCATCACTTGCTAATTGCCACTGGACACCAACAGATGTTCTAGTCCCCCAGACCCCCCTTGAAAAAGAGATGGAGGAGGCATCAACTGGTTTAGGAAAGTTGATCGTAAAGAAGAATTTTTCAATAGGAACTTCCCATTCCTCTCCGACAATATTAAAGTAAAATTCATCATAATCAGGGTAAGGATCAGCACCAATATCATAACGGTAGGAAATAGAATAATCCTGTAAGCCAGTAACAGTGCGGTCAGCGTCTCCCAATCGGATGGTTACATATGAACCTTCTCGCATCACTTTCAGGGTATCGCTAGCCTTAATTTTAGAGACTCTCACGCGAACATCTTCACGATCAATGTCTTGAAAAAGATACTCGACAGGAAGTGTACGATAAAACCCGTGTAACGGCTCCAGAAAATCCATGATGATTTTTTCCTGAACCTCATAAACACCTTCTGGAGTGATCGAAACCTCACTTTCCATAGACTTGATAGCATAACCTGAAGCCGAGAATACCAAGACACTGCTAAAAATTAAGAAAATACATAGTGCGATTCTTCGATATCTTTTCATAGTCAACCTAAAACTTTACATTAACTTGGGCACGAGCCTCGTCTTCTATAGCGAGATAGGGCAATTTAGTAAAACGGGCAATACGAGCCACAAGAGAACTTGGAATCGTTTGAACCATCGTATTAATATCATTTATAACTGCATTATAGTACTTGCGAACATGGAGGAGCTCTTCTTCAATCTTCTGTAACTGACTTTGCAAGTCGAGAAATCCTTGATTCGCTTTTAAATCGGGATAGCTTTCACTGAGTGCAAATAAACTTTTTAACGTCGCAGAAAAAGCATTAGAGGCCTCATTTTTTTCTGTTAGAGTTGTGGCACCCATTGCGGTATTACGCGCTTCGATAACCGCTGTAAGGGTCTCACTCTCGTGCTTGGCGTACCCTTTTACGGTTTCAACCAAGTTCGGCACTAAGTCATAGCGTTTTTTAAGGTGGGCATCAATTGCAGCAGCTGATTCCTCACTTTGATTTCTTAACCGGATTAATTTATTATAGGTAGCCACCCCATAGAGTAAGATCAACACAACTATAACAACAATTATAATTCCAACCATGTAAAAACCTCCCATCGATAATTCTAATTTACTAGGCAATCATACTCTCTCAGGCCCTACTACGTCCAGTAATTCTTCTTGTACTATCTATAATTATCATGTATATTCATACAGGGCTAAAAGAATAAATATACCAATTGGAGATATCGATGAAGCAACGACATACTCGCCTTTCTGTGGTTAAAGAACTTATTAAAACCAACAGAATTGATAACCAAGATGCTTTGCTTGAATTGTTAGCAAAAGAGGGGTTTACTGTAACTCAAGCCACACTCTCAAGAGATTTAAAAATGCTTAAAGTAGGAAAAATTTCTGATGGTTGGTCTGGCTATTATTATGCTTTACCAGAGAATGATCTTATATCAGAATCAGAAAAAAGTTACATCCAAGACGTACGAAGGGGAGTTCTTTCCATCGAATTTAGTCAAAACTTTGGGGTTATTAAAACGCGAAGCGGACATGCTAACAGCGTCGCTTTAGCCTTAGATGTCCTCGCACTACCAGAAATACTCGGAACTTTAGCTGGAGATGATACTATCTTCGTTATTCTACGTGAAGGAATGTCAAAAGAAGATTTGTTGGAAAGTTTCAAATCAAGGATTCCTGAAATTGAGACATAACCTTTCTTGCCTGATTTCGCCTCCTGTTATACATTAAAAAGACCCTACTTTAGGGTAAGGAGTCAATTATGCAATTTACGAATATTACCAAACTCACCCCTTTCTCTCAGCTGCGAAAATTAGAGATAGTCGATTTACATACTGCGCTTACCCCTTCGCGAATTGAGAAAGCTTCAGTGCCCTGCGGAGGAGGTCTTTCTTATAATTGGGCTTCGATGCCGATAGGGGCTTCACATCTCACTGTTTTGCAAGAATTGGCTAATGTTCAAGGGCTTGTAGAGAAATACCAAGCGCTATTAGCGGGCGAAACCATGAACCCTAGCGAAAAAAGGTTAGTCCTCCACCACCTGACACGAGGGCGTGTGCTCGGTGAAGACACTTCCGTCTTTATCGATGGGGAAGAAAAAGGAGCTTTTTACCAGGAACAATTGGAGAAAGTTACCCATTTCTCAGATGCTGTACGCAACGGAAATTTATTGTCTTCCACCGGCAAACGTTTTACCACGGTGGTCCAAATTGGTATCGGGGGTAGCGACTTAGGACCAAGGGCCATGTATTTAGCCCTTAAAGGGGCCGTCGAATCTGAAAAACAACTTAAAGCATATTTCATCTCGAATGTTGATCCCGATGATGGACAAGATATCTTTGAACAAATTAATTTTGAAACAACCCTCTTTATTCTAGTAACTAAAAGCGGGACCACACAAGAGACTCTCACTAATTATGAGATGGTAAAAAAAGCAATGGCCAATGCTGGTGTAAAAGGACTTGATCCAGCTAAACATATGGTCGTAGTCACCAGTAAAAGTAGTCCCTTAGCGACCTCCAAAGAGTTCCTCGATGCCTTTTACATTGATGATTACATTGGCGGCCGCTACTCTTCAACAAGTGCAGTTGGTGCTGTGGTCTTATCAATTGCGTTTGGCAGTGAAATATTTCAACGCTTTTTAAAGGGAGCCCATAGTGCAGATGTAGTTGCATTAGAACCCGAAATAACAAACAATGCGGCAATGCTAGATGCTTTAATAGGTATCTACCTGCGCAATATATTGCATTTGCCATGCACAGCGATTCTCCCCTATTCACAAGCTCTTTCTCGCTTTCCAGCTCACTTGCAGCAACTCGACATGGAAAGCAACGGCAAACAAGTCAATCGTGATGGACAGCCCATAGATTACGAAACAGGTCCAATCATTTTCGGAGAACCTGGCACAAACGGACAACACTCTTTTTATCAATTACTCCATCAAGGTACTAGTATCATTCCCCTACAATTCATTGGCTTCAAACAATCCCAAAAAGGGAAAGATATTACATTTGAAGGTTCTACGAGCCAGACAAAATTAGTGGCCAACCTTGTTGCTCAAATTGTTGCATTCGCCCAAGGCAAAGAAGATCTGAACGCCAATAAACGCTTTCTTGGGAACCGCTATTCCTCAGTAATCATAGGGGAAAAATTAACCCCTGAAAGCCTCGGTGCACTATTAGCCCACTATGAAAATAAAGTCATGTTTCAAGGATTTTTATGGAACATTAACTCTTTTGATCAAGAAGGGGTCCAATTAGGGAAAGTCTTAGCTAATAAAGTCCTTGCGGGCGCTCCAGAGGACGACATCCTTCAAGCCTATATGAAGCTGTTATTTTAGCTACGCTCCGTCTATACCCTGTTGCTCCCGGCAACGAACTTACATTACCTGATTATAAAAAAACCCCCTGGGGAAAAGGAGGTTAAACCCAGGGGGAACAAAAAGGAGGTTATGAAAGTCAATTGAATGGAATCCATGTTATCGGAAGTAATTATCCATTCATTTTTCCTTTCGATGGAAACATAACGATAAATAGAAAAAGAATCAAGCTCTTTTTTTCATTTTCTAGAAAACTTTCTAAATTATTTATAAATATCTTAAAAATATACTCCAAAGATATATTAATAATGAATATATAATCGAAAAACCGATTTAATATACTTAATGGTTTATTAAATCGGTTTATATATCACATAATATCCAATATTCTACTTTTTAGAAAATAACTAAAACCTAGTTTTTCATAGATGCTGGTTGCCGGGTATTTTCTAAAACATCTCGCCATAAACTCCCCTCAACATTTACACGATTTCTTTCAGAAACAGCAACTTTAATAGGGATATGAACAAATTTATTATTCAACAATGAAATAAGAGCCTGGGTCTTCCCAGCCATGGCAGCATGCACCGCATTTGTCCCAAGGCGTGAGCAATAGATCGAATCATTAGGATTTGCCTGAGCACTTCTAATAATATAACTAGGATCAATATATTTGAGACTCATCTCAATCCCCTCTTGCTCGAAGTATTCTTTAATTTTATTCTTCAGGAAAATACCAATATCGGCAAACCTTACATTCCCTGAAGCATCTTTTTCTCCGGTAGGAGGAACAATATCTTGCCCAGCCCCTTCCGCGACTAAAATTACCGCATGCTTGCGCTCCAGTATCCGTTTTTTCAGATTGGCCAATAATCCCTTAGGACCATCTAAATCAAAAGGATTCTCTGGAATAAGGCAAAAGTTCACATCACTCATTGCCAGCGCTGTACTAGCAGCGATAAAGCCTGACTTACGCCCCATTACTTTTACCATCCCAATCCCATTGATTGAAGCCTTAGCCTCGGTGTGTGCCCCTATAACGGAAGGGACTGCTTGCGTTACCGCTGTATCAAATCCAAAAGAAACTTGGATAAAAGACAAGTCGTTATCGATTGTTTTTGGAACACCAATTACAGATATCTTTAATCCTCTTTTTTTGATCTCTTCCCCAATCTCCCAAGCACCACGTAACGTACCATCACCACCAATGGTAATGAGAATGTTAATATTCATCCGTTCCAAAGAATCGACTATTTCTTTAACTCGATCTCCTTCACCCCGTGAACTACCAAGAATAGTGCCACCTTTCTCTTGAATGTCATCCACCACATCAGGATTAAGTTGGATTACGGGATAAGGTGTATTTTCAAGTAACCCTCGATACCCAAACTGAATTCCTGAAATCCGACGTACACCATAGCGATACCAAAAACAGCGCACTATAGCCCGTATTACATTATTAAGACCAGGGCAGATACCACCACATGTTACGATGGCGGCATGGACGTGCGGTGGGTTAAAGTAGATTGTTTCGCGCGGTCCGGCCACTTCCACAGTATCGTGGTAAAGGGGAACCTGCTCACCAGCCTCATTTAAACAGGTATCAATACCATACAAGACCCGTTTCGTCTCACTTACATAGTCAGCTAAACCATCATCATTGACAGTTGACATTTTAATTGGAGAAAGAATTTTAGGCTTTCCCAAATTAGAAATAGTAAAATCATACTTATTTTTATTATTTTCGGTTTTCACAGTGTCTCTCCTTTTCGCCTAAAGGGGTAAATTCATATAATAATTGCTCACATTCTTGGGTAAACTTAGCGAATGGCTCTATTAGCCGTTGTTTTGCTTCATTTTGGAAAGAATCATACAATATAAGAAATCTCCTACCAAATTCTGTTAGGACCGATCCTTCCCGATTGGCGCCACCTCTTCTGCGGTCAACTACAGGCAAGCCTAGTTGCTCTTCCAAGTTTTTTACCATGGCAAACGCCTTGGAGTAAGAGATTCCTAATGATAAAGCTGCCGCACGAATAGATCCAGTAGTATTGACCCGTTCCAATAACCACAACACGCCAATCCCCATGAATTTCTCACCTTCGCTGGTGACTAAATATAGCTTAGTTTTTATTTCCATAGAGTTTTGGCACTCCTATACACCCTCTCGATAACCGCAGGTAGTAACTCTGCATCAACGCTAGCATAAGCAACTCGTAACAAATCTCCCCCTAGAGCAACAGTACCTATTCTATGCTTTTCTAACAAGTCCCTCCGCAAGTCTTCGGCATTACCCTTGCAACGGAAAGCACAAAAATAACCTGAATTGAAAGGCAGAGGTTGTAACACAGGCGTACTTT
>JAQVOO010000009.1:0-10572 GCA_028702575.1 Sphaerochaetaceae bacterium | reverse complement strand
CATCAGTTGAAACTATTTTTGAAAATTCATCAAATACTCGGTGGGTCATGTAGTGCTTCTTTTCAAGAGCAACCCCCGCAGTCGCATTGGCAAAATGGGCTAAAGTTCCTGCTTCTTGACTTTGGGCCACGATCCCTTGGGGGAAATAGACTCGTTGCCCATATCTTGAAAGTACTCGATCAATAATAGTGTTTGAGAACACCTTGTCTAATCTTCGCGCCAATGCGTGCTTCATCACTCTTTCTCCAATAACTGCAGAAACTCATCTTCCTTGACTATACGAGTACCATAAGTAAGTGCTTGTTGCAATTTCGACCCAGCCCCTTCTCCCGCTAACAAATGGGTAGTCTTGCGAGTGACAGAACTGGTCGTGCGTCCTCCTCGTGCTTCAATTTCTTTTAACGCTAGCGATCGAGGATTAAAATGGGTAAAACTACCCGTGACACACCAAACTTCTTGTGCAAAAGTTTGGCTCAGTTGTTCACTCTCTGTAGGCTCTTCCTTAAAATGAAGGCCTAATTTTTCCAACCTAGCAATTCGTTCTCTAAAAGCCGGATCAGCAAATTGGGCAAAGAGGGCATCTATAGTTTTTTCTCCAAATCCTTTAATAGCTAAAAATCGCGCACGGTCCTGTGACTCGACTATATCGATGAGTTCTTCCATACTTACAATTCCACCATTTACAAGAAGATCCACTGTTTTCCTTCCGAAATCGGGAATTCCTAAGGCCGCTAGAACTGTCCGGTATGGCCGGTCTTTACTTTTTTCCACAGCCTGAGCTAAAGCAGAAGCTTTCTTCTCTCCAAATCCAGGCTCTCCGACCAAGTCAGCATAATTCACGGTATAGATATCAGGGATATCATGAACTAACCCTTTGTTTACTAAAAACGTAACTGTTTCAGGACCGAATCCTTCAATATCCATTTGATCTCGACCAACAAAAAAGGTTATTCGCCCTAATATTTGAGCAGGGCAATCGTTATTCATACAAAATGTATGGGCGCCTTGGCGTTCTAAAATTGAATTACAAGAGGGGCAGTTTCGTGGTATGACCCACGTGGTATTGCCCTCCTCATTTTTCTCGATAACACGCTCTATCGCGGGAATTACATCTCCCCGCTTCGAGATGGCAACACTATCACCAATAGCCAATTCAAGCATGTTAATGTAATCTTGGTTGTGCAAAGTCACATTAGAAACCATTGAATTGCCAACCTTCACAGTAGCAACACGTGCTACTGGTGTTATTCGGCCGGTCCGACCAACTTGCACATCTATGTCATCAACTCTGGATTGGGCTTCAGGAGCTTCAAATTTAAAAGCCAAAGCCCATCGAGGATGATGACCAGTATATCCTAATAATTCCCTAACTCCCAACTCATTGACCTTCACAACGAGACCATCTATCTCATGGGGTAGCTGGTCTCGCACAGAATTCATCTTCTCTATATACGAAGGAAGTGCCTGAAAAGAGCCACTAGGAACCGAATCCATCCCTAATTTTTGAGCTTCAAGGAGGGCTCTATCCTCTGTTTCTGCAAATACAGCTACTTCAGAATTAACGTAAAACCCTAAGTCTTTAAGCAACTTCAAAATTTCAACATGGGTGGTAAGAGGAGTTTCTCCAGCATCGAAGAAGGCCTCATAAGCAAACATTCGTAAAGGAATACGGGCCGTCTCAGAACTTTTAAGGCGGCGGATAGTACCTGCAGCTAAGTTACGCGGATTGGCAAACGGTATCTCCATAGATTTATTTATACGTTCAAATTCAGCCTTTGGAAGGAAGATCTCTCCTCGCACAGCAATGGTTAGGGGCTGGGAAAGCTTTAAGGGTATGCTAGTGATGGTTTTTGCATTTGGCGTCACATCATTTCCGACAAATCCATTCCCGCGAGTTACAGCTCGTACTAAATATCCTTTCTCATAATAGAGCACCAACGAGACCCCATCTATTTTTTCCTCAACTACAAAAGAGAGTCGTGACTCTCCCCGTTGACGCGACCGCTCTATCCATTGCAAAACACCTTCGAAAGTATAAGCCTTATCTAAACTGAGGATAGGTATGGTGTGGGCAAATTCAGGAAACCCTGATCCTAAGTCACTGCCTACACGCTGGGAGGGGGACTCGGGTAACTTCAAAGTAGGAAATTGAGTTTCTAGAGCCAACAATCGGTCCATCATGTGATCATATTCTCGATCAGATATTATCGGCTGGCCCTCTTTATAATACAAATCCTGATGATGTTGCAAATCTTCAGACAATTGGGCGATTTCCTTTTGAGCTTGCTCAATATCGTGCATACCTTTACTCCTCGACTGTTTCAGTATACCCAATTTCTCTTTTTTTGCCATTGCAGTCTCTAGGGTTAAATGGTATTTTTAGCTTTAAAGGATGGAATAGAGTACGATGGCCGAAAAATCTACCAAGGTAGCAAGCGAGTCTCAAACTATCCACGGAATTATTATTAGAGCGAATATCGATTCGGGCTCTATCCTTGGTGTTACTTTACCAAAACCAGATAAACGGTTTGTTTTGTTAGAGGCGAAAGATGTCATCGGAAAAAACGTGGTATCTGTTGCTGGTGATGAACTCCCCCTTTTTGCTTCTACAGATATCACCTACAAAGGGCAACCTATATTCGCTCTTTTCGGACCTGATGCAGAAGCTGTAGAGGTAAAATCACGAGAAATAGAGATCGATTTTCAACTCACACCAACTTCCCAAACACAAGTTCAAGTAGAAAACAAGGAACCTCTTACCTGTGCATGGGGCAACTTAGATGAAGCCTTTAAGCAGGGAGAAACAGTGATTGAACGGACCTATACCGATCGACAAACGTGGACCCGAGAAGACACTATATTGCAGGTTACTACATGGGTGGAAGATGATTTGCTAAAAATTGAAATTCCTACACAATGGCCATTTCATGTGCGCGACACTGTTGCGCAAATATGTGGACGAACCCAAAAGAGTGTTGTGGTATACCCGCAACCCCACTTTTCAGCAAAAGATGAAAAACTTTTATTACCCTCAATGCTAGCTGCCATGGCAGCACTTGCCACATTAAAATTACAGGCACGTGTCCAAATGATATCCCGCTTTCCAACCTATAAAAGCGCCATTACTATTACCCGTAAAACAGCCCTAGATGCTAAAGGTAAACCTATTGGAGAAAAGGTAAAAGCACAAATCAATCAAGGTGCATACGCTCTCTTTACCACTGAGATGTTAACTCAGGCTTTAGCCGGATTATTTCCACTCTATCAATTATCAGCTTTTTCGGCTGAGGTACAAGCCGTTACTTCGCATGCACCACCTTCCCATTTCTTTGGGGATCTGGGCTATAGTTCCACCCTTTTTTCAAGTGAGGCACATGCTTCAGCTATTGCTAGACACCTCCAGATGAATCCAGCAAATTGGCGTATAAAACATTATGGGGAAGGCACTGAACAAAACTCAATTGTCGAAACCCTTCCCATTACAAAGCTTCGTGATTTAATTGGAGATACTTGTAAGAAGGCTGACTTTGCCCGCCATAGCGCCGTCTATGAGCTCCAACGTCGTGCTAAACATCCCCTTTCAGCATTCCTCAATTATAGTCGAGGCATTGGCCTCGCTTGTGGTGCCGGCATTAGCGGATTTAGTACCGATTCGGCTCTTCATACAGCTGCCAAAATAGAGATAACCCTTGAAGCGAATAACCGCGTAATAGTAAATACTAGTTTTTACCCAACTAAAAAAATCACCTCATTGTGGCGTACTATCATTATTAACGAGCTCTCACTTGAAAAAGAGACGGTCATATTTGTAGAGAATGATACTATGCATATGGTAGATACTGGCCCCGAGGTCCTATCTCTGGATGTAGAACGTTCTGTCATGATGATTACACGCTGTTGTGAAATTATTAAAAGAAAACGATTCAAAGATCCGCTCCCCATCACTGAATCAGTGAGTGCAAAAAGTATTCTATCGAGTTCAAAAATCCAATTTTCCAGCAAAAATTGGGGCTGTCTCGTTCTGCAACTTGAAATTAATACGATTAAGTTGGAAGTTGAAGCACGCCGCATATGGGGAAGATTCTCTTTCAGCAACACTCCTGATACAAAAAAATTACAAGTTAAATTCAAGCATATTATTAATTCTAGTTTACATGAGAATAATATTATCCCTGTTTTTCGTAAGGGCTCTCCTCCTTTAATGGATATTGAAATCGATACAGTAGGCGAACAGGCCTATCCTTCATCGGCAACATCAGCCTTACGGGCCATGGTTATGGCAGCCTGCGCTTCAGCTCTATCACAAGCTTTGAACTGTGATGTATGCACTATGCCGGTTAGCAATGACGACATCATTAGCTATATTAGGAGGCAGAATGAAAATTGAATGTACCATAGACAATAAACATATCTTATTAAATGTAAATTCTAACAAACCGCTTAACCTAATCCTTTTAGAAGACTTAGAAATAAATCAAATTTACTCCCGCTGCCGTGATGGAAATTGTGGTAATTGTGTGGTATTACTCAACGACGAAGCGGTCCTCTCCTGCCTTATTCCTGCATTTCGTTTAAAAGGGGTGCGAATCCTAACTTTTGAAGGCTACCAAAAATCGCGTTTTTGGCATGACCTAGAACGAGCCTATAGCGATACAGGTAGTCATCCATGCCCCCACTGTTATGCGTCAAAAACTTTGATTTTTGAATCATTACTACAAATGATTATTAAATCAGAACTAGGACCATCACAAGACGAAGAACCAGATGAAGAGGTTATAGTCCAAGAAATCGGGTTGAATACCTGTGCTTGTCTCGATGCTCATGAGATAATCGCAATCTTCAATTCGGCTGCCACATATCGGAGGCGTAGACGTGTACGAAGGTATTAGATCCCCAGCTGTTCACATGCCAAAAACGCTTAACGATCTCATTTCTGCATCAAGCCGTTTCCCCAATGCAACCTTTTGGGCTGGGGGAACTTTTATCATGAGTCGCAATGATTATTATCCGACACGTGAAAGTAAAGATATTATCTCTCTAAGTGGAATTCCTGAACTTAAGCGTATTAATCGAACCGATAAATATTTGGAAATGGGCTCTATGGTTACGTTCGAGCAAATGCTCACCGTTGGAAAACAAGTTTTACCAGGACTACTCCAACTAACTCTTGAAAACACTGCCACAATGATAATCAGAAAGCAAATGACCTTTGGTGGTGCAATTTGTACACCAGGAGTTCGGTTGGCGCTCTCTGGAACTCTTGCTGCCCTGCAAGCCGAAGTTGAAGTAAAAACAAGCTTGGGTCCAAAAACTGAAACACAATGGATTGCAATTAACCGATTGTATGATAAACGAGGTGTGTTAGAACTTAAAAAAAATGATCTGGTCACCCGCATTAGAATAGGATTTGAACGAGAGACTTTTTCTTCGTTTATTTTGGCTGGCAACCCGATGATTAATCCCAACGAGACCGTCATGCTCTCTTTTGCCTGCTCTTACAACCAATCTGTTATCAATCGTTTTAGAATGTGCCTAACTTTCCCCACTAGTTTATTTCTCATTCCGCATGAATTAGATCTCATGATGCACGGGACGATGTTACCTCTAACTTCTCAACAAATTGAGCGGGTGGTGCAAAGCATAATGGAAGAAATTTATACAATATCTCCACACGAAATTCCTCCTATACAAACCGAACGCGCCAAAAGATTTGTGGAGTCATCGTTGCACGAATTGAACGCTCAAAGTCTTTCTGAGCGATAGGCTACGAATTCGTCGTTCCTTGTGCTACAATGGCGCCACTAAGGAGTCTTGTATGCCCGAATTTATCCATCTTCATAACCACACAGATTTTTCTTTACTTGATGGAGCTGCTCCGATTGATCGTTATATAGCAAAAGCCAAACATTTTGGCATGCAGCATTTAGCAATTACAGACCATGGAAATATGTTTGGTGCTTTAAAGTTTTACAAGGCCTGTAAAGAGCAAGATATAAATCCAATTGTCGGATGTGAATTTTATGTGAGTCCAGAATCCCACACATCAAAATCCCCCACCATGAGTGGTGGCCGTTATTACCATCTCATTCTATTAGCAATGAATGAACAGGGCTATAAAAATCTCATGATTCTCAACTCCATCTCTTACACCGAAGGCTATTATTATAAACCTAGGATTAGTGATGATTTATTAGCTACTTATAATGAGGGCCTCATTTGTCTCTCTTCGTGTTTAGCCGGTGAAATTCCCCAATTACTTCTAGCTAATAATTATGAAGGAGCTCGCCAAAGGGCTCAGTTCCACGCCTCTATTTTTGATGACGATCGTTATTATTTAGAAATTCAGGACCACGGATTAGCAGAACAAAAACAGGTCAACCCACAAATTGTAAAACTGGCAAAAGAGCTCAAAATTCCTTTGGTAGCCACTAATGATATTCATTATATTGAAAGTTCAGATGCCAATGCCCAAGATATTGTCCTGTGCATAGGGACAAACAAGAAAAAAACCGATCAAGATCGAATGCGTTTTGCATCCCAAGAATTCTATATGAAAAGCCCCCAGCAGATGGCCGACCTTTTCGACTGGGTTCCCGAAGCTATTGAAAATACGGTCAAGATTGCCGAACGGTGTAACGTCACTATTAGTCAGCCTGGACCGCTTTTGCCTGCTTATGATATACCGCCTGAGTTTGAAACTCCTGATCAATACCTAACTCACATCGCCCAAACAGGTCTAGCTAAGCGCTACCCCATAATTACTGAAGAGTTACAAAAACGGCTCGATTATGAATTGGATGTGATCATCACGATGGGATTTACCGGCTATTTTTTGATTGTTTGGGATTTTATTTTCTGGGCCAAACAACGCGACATTCCAGTTGGTCCAGGACGAGGCTCAGGAGCTGGATCTCTCGTTGCTTACGCTATGACCATTACCGATATTGACCCTATAAAATATAACTTAATTTTTGAACGGTTCCTCAATCCGGAGCGGGTTTCAATGCCTGATTTTGATATTGATTTCTGTTATGAACGCCGCCAGGAAGTTATTGATTACGTCTCGGAAAAATATGGTGCTGACCGAGTTGCCCAGATTGCTACCTTCGGGACGTTGAAGGTGAAGGCGGTCATTAAAGACGTGGCACGGGTATTGGATATTCCCTTTGCCGAAGCAACACGAATTGTTGGATTGATCCCTGAAAGCCTTGCTCCCGATCCGGTAACAGGAAAGCCTCGCAAGCTCACGGTCCAAGGAGCGATTGATTTTTCCCCTGAATTGCAAGAATTAGAACAACGTGGCGGTATTTATGCTGAACTTTTTGATGTTGCCAAGCGTTTGGAAGGATTTAACCGACACACCTCCACCCATGCGGCCGGTGTAGTTATTGGACAAAGTGTTCTAACAGATTATGTCCCCCTCTACCGCGATCCAAAAACAGGGGCAATTTCCACTCAATATACGATGGATATGCTAGAAGATTGTGGATTAGTTAAAATGGACTTTTTGGGACTTAAAACCCTCACCCTGTTAAAGCATACCGAAGAACTAATTCAAAAAAACAATCCCTCATTTTCAATAGAACAAATCGATGAGGAAGATCAGACAACTTTTGACATGCTCAGTCGAGGCGACAGTGCCTGTATTTTCCAATTTGAAAGCGCAGGTATGCAACGTGTTTTAAAAGATGCAAAGCCCAACTCTATTGAAGACTTAGTAGCCTTAAACGCTCTGTATCGACCTGGACCAATGGCCTATATTCCGAAGTTTGTAGATTCAAAAAATGGAAAAACTGCTATCGAATATTACCATCCTGATCTGGAACAGCCCTTAAAAACAACGTACGGAGTAATTGTGTATCAGGAACAAGTTATGGAAGTAGCCCAAATTATTGCTGGCTATTCTATGGGTAGTGCCGACCTTCTGCGCCGAGCCATGGGCAAGAAAAAAGCCGATGTGATGGAACATGAGAAAAAGAATTTCATTGCTGGCGCCCAGAAGAGAGGTTATACAAAAGAACTTGCTGAAGGTATTTTTAATATGCTCCTGCCCTTTGCAGGCTATGGTTTTAATAAATCGCATGCAGCAGCATATTCAGTTATTGCCTACCAAACAGCCTATTTAAAAGCGAATTATCCAGCAGAATTCATGGCGGCTAACTTAACTAATGAGATGAACAATCCCGATAAGTTTGCACAATACCTCACAGAAACAAAAAACATGGGCCTTGAAATAACACCACCTTCGATCAACCGCTCTGATAAGAACTTTACTGTTGTACAGGGTAAAATAGTATATGGTTTGAAAGGCATCAAACATGTTGGTGAAGCAGCTGTAGATAGTATCCTTAAAGAACGCTCAGATCACGGCCCCTACAATAATTTTATCGACTTTTTATTGCGGAATGAATCAAGAGCCTTAAATTCTAAATTACTTGAGTCATTAATCCAATCGGGAGCTTTTGATGACTTGGAAGATAATCGACCGACCCTGATGGCTAATATGGAAGTAGCCGTAAAATATGCTCAAAAAAGGCGTGAAGACGAAGCTTTTGGACAAGCTTCTCTTTTCGATGCTGAAGAAGAAGCAGCTATGGTAACTTTTGAGATGGAAATACATAGCGATTCGACTCTCCTTGAAAAATTAGAAATTGAAAAAGCTTTATTAGGGTTTTATGTTTCGGGACACCCCATGGATATGTATCGTGATGTCTGGAAACGGACAGTTACTGTCGATATAGGGCAGCAGGAAAGGCTTCCCCTCGGGCGCGTAGTAAATTTGGTCGCAATGGTTACAAATTTGCGCGAAATTACCACCAAAAAAGGGGCTGGCGAAAAAATGGGATTTCTCCAATTGACCGATTTCAATGGTTCAATTGACGCAGTTGCGTTCCCAGACGTTTGGAAAGATAACGAAGAATTAGTACAAGTAGATGGGATCTATGGGTTCAAAGGGAAGTTTGAGATGCGTCAAGAGAAGATCTCTTTTCTCATAGGGGCCATTGTAAAACCAGAAACTCTGGAACCAGAGGCGGTCCGAGAGGCTCATGTTGTATTAGTTCCAGCGCTCAGCACGCAACCAGCATTACGAGGAATAATGGATACCTGTATTACCTATCGTGGTAACTGCTCTCTCCTTATTCACCTGCTTGAAGATACAGAAGAGAGAGAAGATGTATCTGAAAACCCACAAAAGGATGAGGTGATTATAAAGGCAGGCCGAGAATTCTCGGTAGGATACAGTGATGAGTTTATAGCGGCAATACGCCAACACCAGGCCGTATCTGATATCTGGTTTAATTAACAGGAGGTTAATACCATGCGAGAAATTGCACGATTCCTTTCCGTAATACTCTCTATTTATAATATGCTCATTATTGTGAGGATTCTTCTACAATGGCTCAATCCTATGCGGATGCAAACAACACGCCTTGGAATATCTGACATGTTGGCAAAAGTTGTTGATCCTTATTTGAACCTATTCAAAGGAATAAAATCATTGCGACGAGGTCGGCTTGACTTCACTCCACTTGCCGCCCTGATAGTCCTAAACATTGTTCAACGTATTATTCAAACCTTTGCTATTACTGGAAAATTCTTATTTGGGTATACCCTAGCTACAATAATTCAGGCTCTGTGGTGGTCGATTGGTTCTCTCATTCTTGTCGTAATGGCAATTATTATCGGTGTTCGCCTCTTTTTTACTTATAAACCAACGCCCAATGCCCTCCAATATATTGCATTACTAGACTCATGGCTGAGACGTCCGCTCGACACACTCCACTCTATTCTTTTCAGAGGGCGTGAAGTTTCAGATCGTGTACTTTTGTGGAGTGCACTTGTACTAACTGGAGTCACCTATGCCTTGTGTACCTTTTTGCTAAACTTACTAATCAATTGGTTGGTAAAACTTCCCTATTAGGTGCCATTAATGTATGTCAGACAACTTACTGAACCAATAACTACCCTCAAAGGGATTGGAAAACAAATAGCCGCTAGTTATGCCAATTTGGGCGTAACAACACTCGGGGACCTCCTCTTACTTCCTCCTCGAACGTATGAAGATAGATCTCGCTTAGTTCCATTAGGCAAGCTGACCGATGGGATGTATGCCAACACTATAGTGGAAGTAATATCACATAGCTATTTTGGTAGTGGGAAAAAGAGAACCTTAAAAGTTGTTGTTAAGGATGTGAGCAACGAGGGTGATGGACGGGCTGCTCTGCTCTGTTTTGGAAGAAATTTCCTTGCCAAAACTTTTCGCATTGGCTCCCACTTCTATCTGTATGGGCAGTTCCAAACAAACTACTACGAAATGCAAAGTAGTCAATTTGAGATGTTGCCCTTAAAACCTGATGGTTCAATTCCAGGTAACTTTGGACGTTTACTCGCTGTCTACCCGCTTTCGGGAGTTTTATCACAACGTATTATTCGCCGCGATATTGAACATACATTGAACCAAACAGGTCCATTTACAGAAGAGATTCCAAAAGAGATTCGAACAGATTATTCCCTTCTTCCTATCAATGATGCCATTCGAGCCTTGCATCTTCCTAAGAATCGGGAAGAGGC
>JAQVOO010000095.1 GCA_028702575.1 Sphaerochaetaceae bacterium | reverse complement strand
CTATGAGCGTAGAACGAAGAACTTTATTGAAAGCGTATGGTGCAGAAGTAGTCTTAACGGATGGCAAAACAGGAATGAAAGGTGCTATGGCAAAGGCCAAAGAGCTTGCTGAAGGTATTCCAAACTCTTTTATCCCCAGTCAATTTACTAATCCCGTTAATCCGGCGATTCATAAATCTACCACAGGTCCAGAAATTTGGAGAGACACAGAAGGGCATATCGATTACTTCATCTCGGGAATTGGAACTGGCGGCACAATTTCTGGAGCTGGGGCCTATCTAAAATCTCAAAACAAAGAGATTAAAGTTATAGCAGTTGAACCTAGCGGTTCACCCATTCTCAGTTCAGGCACTTCGGGGTCTCATAAAATACAGGGGATTGGAGCTGGTTTTATTCCTGACACACTCGATACAAAAATCTATGATGAAGTTATTACTATTGAAAATGACGAGGCTTTTGAGATGGCACGAAAACTAACTCACACAGAGGGACTCCTTGCGGGTATTTCCTCTGGGGCGGCTTTGGCTGCTGCTGTAAAAGTTGCTTCTCGACCAGAAATGGCCAACAAGGTACTGGTAGTCATCCTTCCAGATCATGGTGATCGATACTTCTCTACGGCACTATTTAATGCATAACAGTACTACGGTAAAGTTAAAAAATTTAGCGGAAGAACCTTATAGAGCTTTTACGCAACGACTCATCCCTGATGGCAAACCTCTCTTAGGGGTGCGAATGCCCCTTTTACGGGCACTCGCTAAAACAATTGCCCAAGATGGCTGGAAAAGTTGTGTAACCGACCCCACTAACGATTTATTTCATGAAGAGACGTTGTTAAGAGCTTTAGTTCTTGCTTATGCTAAAATTCCTGAAGAAAAGAGATTAGTTCACATAGAAAAGTTTATTCCAAAAATAGATAACTGGGCTATCTGCGACAGTTTTTGTGTTAGTTTAACCACCTGCAAGACCAATAAAGATTTATACTTACCCCTCATTCACAAATTTATTCAACAGGCTCACCCGTACAGTGTAAGATTTGCTGTGGTCATGTTACTCAATTACTTCTTAGTTCCAGAATACATCCAAATTAGTTTGAAATTATTAGAACAGGTCACATTGCCACATTACTATGTGAGAATGGCTGTAGCATGGGCAGCGGCAACCGCATTCACCACTGATCCCCTGCTAACAAAAGCTTGGCTCGAAACTTTTCCTCTCCCTAAAGAAACTACACTAATGGGCCTGCAAAAGATTAGAGACTCACGGCAAGTAGTACCAGAAGATAAAGAATGGGCAGCAATGGTGCGAGCAGAGCTCAAACAATAGGCCTCGGAGGGGAAAACCGTCCAAGGCCCGTATCTAAAATGATAATGCGAACTAGTACTTTTTAGGACCGTTAGCCAAGGCCTTTTCAACTAAAGTATAGAATTCATTTACATGGATGGTTGCCCCAGCAATATCATCTGTGTGTCCTTCAGCATCAGTGTAGGTTATGTCCTTCGGATCCTGAGTTGCAAGAAGATGTTGTTCAACCCGTTTGGCCTGTACAAACCACTCATCGATAGCGCCACCGAATTTGACCATATTGTATTTGCCATCACGATCATAGACTTTTTTGTCATCTCCAGCTTCATTTACTGCGCTCCAGTAGACATTGACTATATTACCGTCCTTGACTAACAAAGAGACATACGATTTCCATCCAGTCGATCCAAAATCAGCTTCACTAGCATAATAGCCGCCATCTTGATAAGGACCGAGTTCAACCGGACTTGCTTTCAAAGCTTTGTCGGCTAGATCAAAAAGGGCATTAACATGGATAGAGACACCACTGATGGCATCTGTGTGCCCCTCATTATCTGAGTAAGTAATATTAGCTGGATCTTGGATTTCAATGAGATAAGCTTCTACCTTTTCAGCCTGCTGGTACCATTCAGCCTGGGCTGCACCAAATTTTACCATATTGTACTTGCCAGCTTTGTCGTAAGCTTTTTTCTCATCACCAGTTTTATTCACTGCACTCCAATTAACAGCGGCAATTCTGCCGTTGAGTACCGTCAGTGAAACATATTCTTTCCAGCCTGAACTAGGATACTCATCATCAATTGCGAAATAGGCTCCATCAGCATAAGGACCTACCCCTACCGGCCCTTTTGCTAGAGCTTTTTGAGCTAACTCAAACATATCACTTACATGAATAGAGACTCCTGCAATATCGTCGGTACTCCCTTCACTATCTGAATAGGTGATTTTTGTAGGATCCTGTGTTTGAATAAGATAGGCTTCAGCCTTTTCAGCTTGCTCGTACCATTCAGCCTGTGCTGCTCCAAATTTTACCATATTGTACTTGCCGGCTTTGTCGTAGGCTTTCTTATCGAGACCACCTTTAATATTTACTCCATTCCAATCAACATCAACGATCTTCTTATCTTTAACAGTGATCGTTATGGTGGATTTCCATCCTGATGAAGCAAACTCATCGTTCATTGCGAAATAAACACCATCTGCATAAGTAGCTTCGGCTGCCTTTGGTGCAGAAGTTACTACTTGTGTAGCAGGTGTCTGGGCAACTGGTTCTTTTTTCGAGCAACTAATGGCAAATATTGAAACTATTGCAATTAGTACTATGAGAACCACCCAACTATTTTTTTTCATACTGTCTCCTCCAATCCGTAGTATATAAGACTACAATCGATAATATATTACCTTAATGGTTCTAATCAAGTAGTTCGCCCCACCATCATTAAAATTCTCTCTGATTCAACAATTATAGTTAGTATATTCTAAGAATTAAATACTCCAAACTCTCTTTGACAAGATAAAAGCAAACTGGTACGATTCGCACATGAAAAAGATTCGCTTAGGCGATATCATTATTTTTCTTCTATCACTAGTACTTATTGGTGCCAGTTTTGGTTCCTATGGAAAACTCTCTGGTAAGCCTGAAGTACGTGTTCAGGCCGAAGGGCGGGAATGGGTCTATGACCTCTCCGTAAATACCACAGCATCCTTTAGCGGTCCCGTTGGGACTACTAGTATTGAAATTCATGATGGTAAAGTACACGTCCTGGCCTCCGATTGCCGTAACAAAGTCTGTATTGCAGCTGGATGGATATCTTCGGCAGGAGAGTGGATTATTTGTTTGCCAAATAACGTTTTTATTCGCATTGAAGGTAGTATCGAACCTCAAGCAGGAGGTGTAGATGACATATCCTTCTAGTTCACCAAAAGTTCGGATAGAGTTCGTTGCTTTACTCGCAGCTTGCGCCCTTTTCCTCTCAACTGTGGAATACCTTATTCCAAAACCAGTCCCTTTTATGCGGATTGGGCTGGCGAATCTACCTCTTATTATCGGGCTTGGATTGCTTACAAAACGTGAATATATTTTGCTCGCTCTTTTAAAAGTACTCGGTCAAGGTTTAATTACCGGCACAATCTTTTCCTATATAATCCTCTTCTCCATTGCCGGGACTTTTGCTAGCACCTTACTTATGTACATTGTATATCGGTTCTTTAAACAATGGGTGAGCTTAATTGGAGTCAGTATTGCAGGTGCTATGGCTAGCAATGTTGCCCAATTGACTTTGAGCCAGTACCTCTTGTTTGGAGCCGCTGCAAAACTTATTGCCCCCCCATTTCTCGTTGTTGGTTTGATTTCTTCTATAATTTTAGGCGTGTTTGCACAGCAGTTTGAGCAAAATTCAGCGTGGTATCGTTCTCTAAGGAAAGGGTCGCTATGAAAACAGCAAATATCCGTTTAGCGATGGGACTGCTAACCCTTCCTGCTATTTTACTCCAAAAAAGCTTTATCGGGATAATACTACAAGCTCTCTATGTTATTGTATTAGCAGTTTCACATGGTCGCCGCTTTAGAATCTTACCTAATCTTATCCTTTTATTCTCAGTTTCTAGCGCCCATCTATTACAACCTCATGGCTTACAGCTTTTTTCAATTGGGAATTTTGCTATTACCGCTGGCGCTTTAGTCCTAGGGGCTCGCAAAGCTTTTACCTTGATAGCACTATTGTATCTATCCCATTATATGGTTACCGCTCGCCCAAACTTCCCAGGTAAGCTAGGTAAGCTTATATCTTTACAATTCTATTATTTTGAACGAATAACTACAATCTGGCGAACTATAACTCCTAAGCGTCCCTTTATTAAAGCGATTGATAACATGTTGTTACAATTGTCGGTTGGAGGAAAGGAGCCTTTTTCAACACAGGTCAAAGAAAAGGCCTCTGTGACTTCATCTGCCCGAAATATTGGCAAGAACACACTACACCTTATAATCCTCTGGACCCTCTTTGTGCTGGGAAATCTCGCTATTTTTCCAGTTATATAAAAGGTTAATTAACAACTGAAAACTTGTTATCTGAGATTGAGTAGGTATAAGATCCGTTGGCGAAATTCTTTGATAAATATATCTGATTTTTGGCATCAATAAAAACTGCATCTACGCTATCTATCGAGTTAATTAAGTCCATCCCTTTTTCAAGCCCCAAGGAATAAACTGCGGTAGAAAGGGCATCTGCTAAAAACGATTCATCACCAATAATGCTTACACTCGTAATATCTGTTTGCACAGGATAACCTGTTGTGGTATTAAGAATGTGGTGGTAGACAATTCCATCGATTTCAAAATAACGTTCATAGGGACCACTGGTTACTAGAGTCTGAGCATCTAAGTTAACGATCATTACATGACCGCCGCGTTCTGCAAATGGATTTTGGATACCAATACGCCAGGGACTACCATCGACTTTTTTCCCCATAGTCAATACATTCCCACCTAAATTAATAATAGCACTTTTTATGCCAAAAGAAGTCAAGACCTTGGCCGCTTCATCAGCGGCATAGCCCTTAGCAATCCCTCCTAGATCTAGCTTCATGTTCTCATCTTGCAAAGCAACCGTTTGACTCTTTTCATCAAGAAAGACTCGTTCATAGCCAATAAGGGGCAAAAGGGCATCAATTTCAGTTTGCGATGGTCGTCGCGGCGCATCTCCGCCAATATCCCAAGCAATCACTAATGGTCCAACGGTGGGGTCAAAAGCACCTTGGCTTAACTTGGCAATTGCGAGAGCTTTCTGTACTACATTAAAAGTATCAGAAGAAACGGCGACTGGAGCAATTCCGGCAGCTCTATTAATCTCAGCTATTTCGCTCGTTATGCTATGCAAGCTCATCCGAGCTTCTATATCGGCAATACGAGCAAAGGCAGCATCAAAAGCCTCTTGGGAAGGATTATCATAGATTGTAATACGGCACGATGTTCCTAACAGAAGTTCTGAACGAGCTTGGGGCTCCCTATATGCTTCCGAATTGGTCTTGGAACAAGAAATAGTTGAGATTAATACAAAAACTATTACGATAAAAAAGAACTGAATTGCATTGTTTGTCTGTTTCATGGTACTACTATGTAAGTGATATATCGCATTCTTGAAGAAACTGCAACCTATCACAACCGAACTGCAAATTCGGATATTAGTTTCGGCCAAAACCAATATGGTTTATGACCTATGAAGAAGGAGAAAAACATGGATAAAAAACGGATCGTAATTCTTGGTGGAGGTTATGCCGGAGTCCATGCGGCTAAAAAACTGCACAAAGCTTTTAAAAAGATGAAAGATAAAGTTGAAATAACTTTAATTGATCGCCATAAGTATCACATTTTAATGACTGAATTACATGAAGTTGCTGGCAATCGGGTGGATGAAGCATCCGTAAAAATTTCATTTGACAGAATTTTTTCTGGAAAAATGGTAACAGTAATTCGTGACGAAATTAAAACTATCGACTTTAAAGAACAAGTTTTAAAAGGAGTTGGGGGAAATTATTCCTACGACCAGCTTCTCATTGCAACCGGAGCTGAAGCCACAGACTTCAATATTCCTGGGGTAAAGGAACACGCCTTTTATCTTTGGGGAATAGCTGATGCTCTTCGTATCAGAAAGCACATCATAGATATTGTCAGGGATGCCTCCTACGAACAAGACGAAGCTATTCGCAAACAAATGTTGACATTCGTCGTTGCCGGTGGTGGTTTTACTGGAGTTGAGATGGTTGGAGAGCTCATTGAATGGCTACCAATCCTCTGCAAAGAGTATGGGGTCGACTATGATGAAGTAAAACTCATTAACGTTGAAGCTCTTGGTAATATTCTTAATATGATTTCCGATAAACCTCGCAAAAAAGCAATTGCTTACATGGAGAAAAAAGGGGTTGAAGTTAGAACCAATAGCCTGATTGTCAATGTAGATAAAGATAGCCTAACTATCCGTGACGGTTCAATTATTAAAACCAACACACTCATCTGGACTTGCGGTATTCGGGGTTCTAGTTTTGCTCATGCGCTGGAATTAACTGATGGTAAAGTACAACGTAAACGGGTCGATGAATTCATGAAGACTCCCGATTATGACAACGTCTATTTGGCTGGAGATGGAATTTGGTTGATGGAAAACGGAAAACCTGTTCCACAGATTGTAGAAGCGGCTGAGCAAACTGCTACTGTAGCTGCAAATGGTATTATTCATAATGTTAGAGGAGAATTGGGGCTCAAAACAAAACCTGTAGCACCATTTAAATCTAACTTTCATGGTTTTATGATCTCGATTGGCGGTCGTTATGCCGTCTCTGAGACGAAAGGAATCGTCCTCTCTGGCTTCTTCGCCCAAGCTGTTAAACACATGGTTAATATGTATTACCAGTTTGGAGTCTGTGGAATTAATGGTGCCTGGAACTACTTCAAACATGAAATCTTAACCATTAAACATAATAGATCACTCATCGGAGGTTTGGCCGCCTATCGCTTTCCGACTTACTGGATTGTATTCTTACGTATGTTCCTTGGCGTAATGTGGCTTATCGAAGGAATTAATAAAGTTACCGGAGGTTGGCTCACCGATACTACGGGCAGTAAAGTTTACTGGGGACCTCCTGTTAATGGGGATGCAGTCTCGGCTGCTACCAATGGCATTGCCACAACAACAGAAGCTGTCACTGCAGCAACCCAACCTATTGCCGATAGTGTTACTGCAGCTACTCAGGCTGTAGTAGAGACTGTTACTGCGGCTACCCAACCTATAGCCGATAGTGTTACAGCAGCAACTGCTGCTGTGGGAGAGACGGTTCAACAATTTGCACCGCCATTGCTTAAAGAACCACTGGCTTTATTTAACTGGATAAATACGACTTTTGTGGCTACCGCTCCCTATTTTTTCCAAATTATGATTGTTTTGGCAGAAGTAGGTATTGGTTTGTGTTTCATCGCTGGTCTATTTACCTTCCCGGCAGCAATTGTATCTTTGGGACTTTCGGTTATGTTTTTAATTGGAGCACTTGCTGGCAAAGAAATAATCTGGTTTATGGCAGTCTCCATTGTGATGCTAGGTGGAGCCGGGCGTGCTTTTGGGCTCGATTATTGGGTCATGCCCTATTTGAAAAAACTTTGGAACAAAACGCCAATTGCAAAAAAACTCTACCTCTTCATGGATGAACCAGAGTTTACTCGCAAGCAAATGGAACGTCAACTTGCTCGTCAAAAGGATGCAACTAAATAACTATGGGTGGATTTTGGGAGAA
>JAQVOO010000094.1 GCA_028702575.1 Sphaerochaetaceae bacterium | reverse complement strand
CTCTTGGCTAAAGATCTTAAGAAGAACCCTACATCACTGACAATACCGATTGCTTGGGCGCTACCACGGTCACTGAGTTTAGTCACGACTGCAGGGTTTATATCTATGCAGATAGTTTTGACCCAAGATGGGGTCATGTTCCCCACTCCAATTGAATGAAGCATTGAAGAGAGCATAATAATCAGATCCGCTCCTTCGATTATCTGGGCGTATTCTCTTTGTGCTTCAACCATATCATTCACTGTTTCAGGGAGAGGTCCATCGTCGCGGATGGAACCAGCTAGCGAGTAGGGGATTTTCGCTTTAATAATTTCATACATCAAGCCTTCTTTGAGAATTCCTTGATCGACTGCGGTTTGAATAGAGCCACATCCATATATTTTATTGATAGAGCGCATATGATGACTATGGCCATGTTCAGTAACTTTTCCTGTTTTAAGTTCAACTCCTAACGATGTGCCAAAAAACCGTAATTCTAAATCATGTACAGCAATAGCATTGCCTCCAAGGAAACCTTGGACGTACCCCTGTTTTACTAGCGATGCTAAGGCATCAGCCCCTCCAGTGTGAACTACCACTGGGCCGGCGACGACAATTGTTTTTCCACCCCGAGTTTTGATATTCTCTAATTCTTGGGCAAGACTTTCTACTGCGGTGTCTATACTTCGTTCTGAAGAGACAGTATTAGTCATGAAAGCAAAATCGTTGGTGGCGTCTCGCTCTGCTTCAACAGGATAAACTCTGATTGAATTACTGCCACAGACGACAAGATCGCCTGCTTTTAGGTCTCGTAGTTTACAGCAGAAGAACTGCTTAGCATCCTCATCGTACACTAGTGCTCCATCCATACGCTGTTTTGCGACTGTACCCCATTTTCCTTGATAGAATACCTCGGTTCTGTGGTTAGAGGTGGAATAAAAACCTTCTGGGGCGTAGCGGTCTTTCTGGGCCGCTATCAAATGGGCTGATGGTACTGATCTCTCAAATATGCCAAATAATTTAAGTGCTGTTATAATAGATTCCAGGAGTGCATTGTCTTTTCCAAGCAATTCTATTTCTAGCTGGGAGGTTTCTTCAGGGGTCTTGCCGACTGTGAAGGAGGTAATCCTATAATCTGCTCCTTTGGAAAGGATGGTATTGAGGATTTTGGAGAGGATTCCCGAGTCGATGAGATGACCTTCTGCTTGTAATATGCGCGTTTTCATTATAAACCTCTTTTCTTACCTATATTTTATTACACTTGTTCTCGGTTCAAAGGCATGCTCATACAACGCGGGCCACCTCGCCCACGAACTAATTCAGAACCTCTAATCGGAATTACGGTAATTCCATGGCGTTCTAAATTCTCATTGGAGACTATGTTTCTGCGGTAGGCGATAACCGTTCCGGGAGCAATTGCCAAGGTGTTTGTACCATCATTCCACTGTTCCCGAGCTGAGGCGATGTTATCATTTCCCCCGCTTCTGATAATTTCTACACTAGAGAGCCCTAATGCACGTGCTAAAGCTTGTTTTAAGCTTTTTTCTTCATTAATGACAAGGTTTCCCTTATTGCTTCTCGTAATCCGGAAGACCCGCAGGGAAGGTTCAATGTCGGGGAATAAACAAAACTTAGTTCGATCTACCATGGTGAAGACGGTGTCTAAATGCATATAAGCACGTGTAATTGGAATCTGAATAACCAAAACTTCTTTGAGTCCCTCACCACCATTTTCGATTGGATCAGTCATTCTTTTGGCAAAAGATTCTATAGCCCAGACATCACTACGAGCACTGCTACCTACTACGGCACACGAATCATTAAGGATTAAAATATCACCACCTTCAATGCTACTACCGCGACTGTAGTCACTATGGATGCGCGTAGAGGCAAAAAGGTTATGGTGTTTGGCCAGTAAAGAGAGCAACCAGTTCTCTCTTTTACGGTATTCTGTCTTCATGACGTTGATGCAGACACCGTTGTTGACAATAGTGGCTGGATCCCTGGTGAAATAGAGGTTGGGTAGTGGTGAGATATAAAAGGGGTAAGAGTCCCTGATAAAATAAGAGAGAGTTTTTTCTTTAACTTTGTCATCCACCTCAGATTTTAGCATGCCACCGGTACAATATTCGACCAGTTGCCGAGGAGAGGATTCTTCTAAGTGATTGGTAATGATGGATTTCAGTGAAGGAGAAAACAAAGGCGAAGCTCCCACCAAATACTCCACAACGGTTGAACGCACGTTTTGGTCAGCAAATATTTCTTCTAACAGTGCTTCAAGATAATAAACCTGGCATCCATGTTCTTGCAACGTCTTAGCGAACATGTCGTGCTCATCCTGCATTTGAGCTAGATAAGGGATATCTTCAAATAACATAGAATTTAGATATTGGGGCGTCAGTGACTCTAGTTCTTTCCCTGGTCGGTGCAACAGAACAGCCTTTAGTTTACCGACTTCAGAAGCAATGTGTATCTGCATAGCCATAAGAGCATCCCTTTCATACCTGTATACATTGAGCATAACGCACATCTGGTGGGGGAGCAATGAAAAACAGATTTTCCTAATTTCTAATAGAGATTCGACACAAGTAGTCTTTCCTTCCTAGCAACAATATTCTTAAGAAGGTGCCAAGCTTTTTTAGTGAATGAGGTTATTACTTAAAAAAGTGGGAATCCTGAGATTCCCGCCTAATTGATAAACTAACTAATCAAAATCTGATTCAATGATACCAAGTAGGCTTTCAATGAATAAGTTCATTGCAGCCTTTCCGGAATAGAGAACAATTGGTGTGCTATCACCATCTCCGAGATAGAGTTTGAGCGATAGTCCTTCTGAACCTGCTCCCCAAAGGAGATTTGAAAGGGTAGTATAATTGATCTCCTCCTCCCCCTCCTCTGAGTCTAAAAAGTCTTCAAAAGCTACCATGAAGTTATTGAGATCAACATCAAAGAATTGAGGCATTTTTGCTTCGATAATAATCGGAAGCCGTATTAACTCATCATTAGTATCACCGTCAATATCGAAGAAGAAGAAGTTTGTTCCGATGCTTATGTTAGCATCTCCAGAAATTTTTCCAGAGTAGGTTGGTTCAGATTCTGTCGCAGGCAGATCCATTTCTACGCTAAAGTCAGCAAATAAACTTGCAAATCCTTCAATTTTTGGTTTTTCTGATTCTGTTGCATCTTCAACAGAAAGAGTTTCATCCATCATGTATTCAATCATCCAAGCATCTGCACTCGATTCGAGGTCGATTGAAATTCCGACTCTATCGTCTGCTTCAAGATCAAAGGGGACTACTCCATCACTTAGTGATTCGAGAGACAACATTAGTTTTGAGAGTGAGTTTAACTTCCCGGCCAATAAGATTTCTAGATTATCGACATAAACATCACTCAGGACAACCTCATTTTCAGGATCATCGACATCCGTAATAGTTGATGTTATTCCTTCATTGTATAAGCGGAGATAAAGCAAGGCCTCTAGTGTTCTTGAATAGGGTGTTATCGAATCTGCTTCAGATATTCCCTCTCCATTGAGTTCCATAAGACCTAGAAAAGCTTCTACGACCACACCAATGAGATTTTCTTCTTGATCTGGATGGTCTTCTAAATAAGTTGTCAATGCAGTTCTTACTCCTTCATCTCCTACAAACGATGTAAAATCAGAAAGCTGGACTGGATCATAGGGGGTGAGGGTAGAAGTAAGAAGATTATCCTCATAAGTATCATCAACTCCTAATTCACTAGGACAGCTTATGTAGAGTAGCAAAACAGATAATACGATAGCTGTTGTTATGACAAGAAATAGTTTTCTCTTCATACTTTTTCCTCCATTAAATTGTTATCGACAAAAGTCGAATTTTACTCTAGTTGTAGAACAACCACAGAAGATAATTATTACACTATATCAGGCATTTGGCAAGAAATATGTCTATTTTATTATTTATTATGTATCACTCGAATTGATGGGTCATCAATAGAAGGGGGAAATTCATCACAAGATCAATAAATAGTTATTATGCACCAGGAGGCATTCTGCACGAAATTACGGTCAATACTCTTTGCCATGGTTGTTTGGACTGCTTATTCCCGTTTCTTGGAAAACTCTCTTCTACTCTACGAATAATCGATCCTTTGAATCCTTTAGAATATTTCATATAGTTTCACTTTCATCCTAGCGAAAACTATTGTGACAGCTAGTGTTTTAAAAGCTGATCTCAAGTCTGGAGATTTATCGAAAGCGCGTTGAGCCAGCCTCTACTAATTCAGTTGCTTCATACAGATAGGAATTTTTATGACAGCGATGTTATTACTTATTTCATTTGAGGTGGGTGCGAAGTGCACTAGTAATCCGAAGGGGGAAAACACCACGTACTGGGGCTCTTAAGTGGAATTTGTCTTATAATTTCTTGGCAACAGGTAACAAGTTAAGTCTTACTCTTCTTGTTTAGTTCCTTTTTTTTTAATTTCTCTTTCTTTCTTTTGGAGACGGGCAGATGATAATGTTCTGTGGTCCAACGTATAGTATCTTCGAGTGTTTTTTTAAATTTAGTTACAGCATAGCCAAAAGTATTCTTAGCCTTTTCATGTGAATAGTTACTATTACTCATCAACGTACTTAAGGAATAGGGGGTAAATAGGGGTTTTAATTTAAAAATACGATAGTAGAGTTGCGCAAAAGGTGAGAATATGAGGGCGAGCCAGTGAGGTATCCACACTAAGCGGCGTTTGCTTTTAGTTACATCTTTCATGAGATGTATCATCTCTTTCAGTGAATGATATTCACCTGAGAGGATATAACACTCACCACTAACACCCTTTTCTTGGGCTGACAAGATTCCACTAACTACATCTCTCACATCTACAAAATTGTAGCCGCCACTGGTATAGGCCCGTAATTTGCCGGTGAGGAAATTATAGACCATGGTCCCCATATGACTCATTGAGTAATCTTCAGGACCAATAATTCCGGCGGGATGGACCACCACAGCATCAAGACCTTCCTTAGTAGCATTGAGGACGGCTTGTGCCGCAATTGCTTTTGTTTTGGCGTACGAGCCTTTAATGAATTTAGGATTAAAAGAAGAGCTTTCATACATTGTCTCTTTTCCATCTTTTTCTGGAATGGCATGGACACTGCTTGTGTAGATAAGGCGGGATACATGAGCATCTTTGCAGGCGGTAATTACATTATGGACTCCTCCAATGTTGACCGATTGCATCAATTTTCTCATTTTCTTCGATGAAGAGATATCGATGATACCAGCAGTGTGAAATACTACATCAATGCCGCGAAAAGCAATAATGAGTGATTGAAGATCCAGAACGTTTCCATAAAGAATATGATCACAATAAGGCATGATTTCAGCTATATCCTCTCCAGGAAGAATAAAAGCCGTAACCTCATCGCCTCTGTTTTTCAAAGCTTTAGTGAGGACGTTCCCTAGGTGTCCAGTGGCACCGGTTACTAATACTTTCATTTTTTCCTCCTCCTACATCTCCATGTGCGCTAATGCTCTTTGAATAGCGTTTAAAAGGGAGATGAGATTCTCTTTGCCAAGGCGTGAAGCCATTGAAGAGCACCAAGTGTCGACTTCATTTTGTTTTATCTCTACCTCTGATTCTCCTGCCTGAGTTAACGAGATCGCAATTTTTCTGCGATCATTATTATAAATAGTCCGTTCTATTAGCTTTTTACGCTCAAGCGTTCGTAAGGCTTGCGTGACGGTTGGTCTGGTAATGCGAAGAAAGGTGCTAATCATAGAGGGAAATACTTCTTCATGCTCTCCTTGTAGTATTTTTATCGCATTGAGGACCGCACTCTCTCCTCGGTAGAAGTCTCCGACTGTTGCTGCAAATTCACTACCGCTAAGTGTTCGAATGATCGAGTGTAATGGTTCTGTTATCTCTTCAAGATGCTCCATAGGGCCTCCATAGTTAGTAATCAAAATAGTTAACACATCTAATTATATCAAGTTGAAACTATTTGTCAACCGTTGTTGGAGAGCAACCAAGATTGAATATGGATATACTGGAAGAGTATGTATCTACAGTTCGCAATAATGAATAGAGTGCATCCTTTTAAGCTGTTTGAGTAGAAGGACTGGAATTGGTTGACAGACACTAACGGAAGAAAAGAGGTTCACAAAAAAAGGCAATTAATTTGTATCATCAAACTAATTGCCTTTTGGGCGATATTGGATTTGAACCAACGACTTCCACGATGTCAACGTGGCACTCTCCCGCTGAGTTAACCGCCCGTTTATTACTGAATAACACTATAGCGTAATAGAAGAATCCTGTCCATATAGTCTGAATAATAAGACAAAACCTAGGTGCAAGAATAACATTTAATCTTTCAAAGTGGTGATTGGAACAACGTAAACCCATCAGGGTGAGTATAGACTGCATGAGAAAGTTTGCTGATTATACAAAGGAATTTTGGAGGTCTGCTTTTTCGATATTTGCGTTAATGCGGAACAGGTTCTCTGCTACATCTATTTGGTTAGCTCCAAGCCTTATTTCGAAAGCACCCCATGTTCCTTCAACCATTTCTATACTAACACCGATCTCATTCTAAGGGTTGCAATTCGCTCGGCACCACTGTGAAAAATAGCTTTGCGATTGAAAGTAGACGACCCCGTGAGAATGCATTGACCTATCACAACTCGTTGGTCAACGACATCCCATATCCTTGGAACTTGTTGCCATGAGTGGCCCCTCCTTTAGGACTCACAATATCAACCCGGGAGATTAGCAATCATGCATGTAAGAAATAATGTTTAATTTTATATGGGCTAGAGAAAGTAAGAAGGAGAAAAAATATTATTAACGTTGATTTTCGCTGACAAGAATACCATATAGCTAGCTGTTAAGGTTTTACTCTGTCGAACAACTTAACGCCGTTACGGGCAGGTTAGGGAAGTTAGTTTTGAGTTTTTGAGCTAAGGTCTGAGTGTCAGAAAAGAGTAGAGCGTGGAGCCCTGCTTCTTTTGCACCAGCTACATTATGGGGTAGATCATCGAGAAAGAGCACTTGTGCAGCTTCTAGCTGCATCTGCTTGAGCGCATGATTAAATATCCTATGATCTGGCTTGTTAATCCCAATAACCCCAGAGATAACAGTAACATCGAAATATTGTATCCATTCTTGTTGCACCATCAGTCTCTGATAAGTTGGTTCGGCCATGTTAGAGATAATAACGGTACCAAAACCACTTTCTTGCAATTGCTTAGCCCAACAGAGCATTCCCTGATTCATCCTTGAGAAACCTTCCAGATCCATCTCTACCAACGTCTCAATGATAGACTGTTGTTGAGGTACTGGAGAGTTACAGTAGTCAAGGACCGCTGTCCAGTAGGAGGTATTATCGTATGCACCTGAATCGAGTTCATGGCGAAATTTCCACACGGCTGATTCGAACGAGTCACCATCGACTTGAGCTACATCAGCCATTTTCCTCACGCTTTGCGGAGTAATGAAATAAGCTAAAACCCCACCGTAATCAAATGCAACTGCTCGGATAGTAGGGAACTCTTTTATCATAACTAATACACTCCTCACACAAGTTTTTAAGATTAGATGGTACCATGGTCTGGGAACTAGTCCAAGAGAAACTACAACCTTAAGGTTCCCTTTACTAGAGATTGCCATATTGCGCTCTACTGAAATAGGACTTACACTGTACTGGGAGGTGCCCAATGAGTAATCAAGGT
>JAQVOO010000093.1 GCA_028702575.1 Sphaerochaetaceae bacterium | reverse complement strand
AGTGCTTTAACCTTGATACCTTTATTGGTTTCCTCTATATTTATAATTAAATAGGCATAATGTGCATTGTAAGGATACATACATGAAAAGATTAGTTGGTTCTGGGTACCTGAATTACTTTTTTTTTACTTTTTTTATTGGGCATCCTTTTCAGTACTAATTCCTTATCTTGGGATTTATTACGATGCTATCGGATTTAGTGGCACTCAGATTGGACTAGCAACCGGTCTTTTCTCCTTCAGCTATGTTATAGGAATGCTTTTTAATAACTTTCTTGTGGATACCTTTAAAATATTCAAATATTCACTTCTCACTTTTTTACTAATAAATCTTATCGGTATATTACTTATCAAAAATACAGAAAATTTTCCAACAATTATGGTTGGCATATTCTTACTAGGATTCGGTATTGCCCCAGCTAGTACTATTGTTGACGAACAATTAACTTGTCGTTTAGGCGATTTATCGGGAAATTATTCATATTTCAGATCTGCCGGACCGATTGGATTCCTTGTTGCTAGTATCGTTGCCGGACAGTGTATTAAGCAATATTCCATCACTGCCATCTTTTCTCTTCACATCGCAATACTTCTCATTCTGTTGGGCATATATCTATCTTTTCCTAAAACGATAGCACGCTTACCCCATCCTGATAAAAGTAAACTTAGTGATCTTTTGGCAAATAAAACGTTTTTAATTCTTATGGTCTGTCTATTACTGTGGGGATTAGCTGAATCAGGATTTACCCAATTTTTAGCGCTACTCATGAATAACTATGGTTATAATTCAGTACAAATCAGTATAATCATGGCTATTGGTACCGCAGGAGAGTTTATAACCTTTCTTTTTATTACGAAAATTTCCAACAAATTGACCTATAAACAATTAATTATCTGGAGTTTTTGCTTCCAAATTTTCCATTATTTCATGATAATTATGGGGTATAGTAGTTTCACCATGCTTTTCCTCGGCAAATTTATTGGAGGAGCTGCCTTCGCTTTTGTCTGGCCGGCAACCACTATTCTTATTATGAAAAAACTCCCCAATACCTATGCGACTTCAGCACAAGGAGCAAAAGCCATAATGATTGATGGTATTGGTCCTATCCTTGGATTTCAGATCTTTGGTTTGAGTTACCAATACTTTAGTTTGCATACGGCGTTCAGAATATTGATTATTATTCCAATACTAGGAGTAGTCTATTCACTCATATTTTTAAAGAAAACATAAAAATTTTTTCACATGATGGCTGTGTTGGCACCCCCTCTTGACTTCTATATGCATTACTACTATATTCAACATGCACATAGTAGTAAGAAGGAGTAGACCTGACGCATATGGATAAGCATAATTTTTGCAGAAGTAAAGGATACGCCATGGAACGCTTCATGGAAGTATGCCTATTTTTACTCTTAAGGGATGGCCCAATGCATGGATATGGGCTGGCAGAACAGTTAATTCCCTTTGGATTTGCCCCCGAAGATCTCAATGTGAGTACCTTGTACCGAACATTGCGTAAAATGGAACACGAGGGGTTTGTAATTTCAGATTGGCAAGAGGGAGAGCAAGGACCTCGTAAAAGAGTTTATAAAATTACAACAGAAGGAGAAGAGAATTTGGAAGAGTGGATTCAGGTTCTACAATATCGAAAAGCACGAATTGAAAAAGTATTGGCCGTGTATAAAGAGCCAAGTAAAAAGAGTTTTTCAAAAGTAATAGATGAGGTTGCCACATGATAACAACTTTAGTGATATATGGAATTTTAGTAATATGTCTAATCTTTTCTCTGCTAAAAAGCAAAGAAAAAACACTAAAAGCATTTAAGGTTGCCGGGCAGGTATTAAAAAAGAGCGCACCTAGTTTGATTGCAGTTTTAGGTTTAGTTGGCTTAACGCTTGGAATTCTCTCCCCAGAAACAATCTCAAGGCTTCTAGGGGAAGAAGCTGGATTAATTGGCACACTGATTGCTGCGGTTGTAGGTGCTATCACATTAATTCCTTCTCTTATTGCCTTCCCATTAGCAGGTTCTTTACTGCGGGCAGGATCGACCGTCATGACCGTGGCTGCTTTTATAACCTCACTCATGATGGTGGGAATAGTAACTGCACCAATGGAGATTAAATATCTAGGGAAACGCTTTACGTTGATGCGAAATGGGTTCGGCTTTATAGCTGCCCTCCTACTGGCATTTCTCATGGGGGTAATATTATGAAATCAACCTGGAAAAAAAGTATTCCAATTTTAATTATCATTATAGCTTTTATTGTTTTAGCCATCTGGTGGCCAGATAAAGCAGAAGCCTCTTCCCGTGTTACGCTCGATTATCTTAAAGAGATGCTCCTGATAATGCCTCCGGTATTTATCCTCATGGGACTTCTAGAAGTCTGGATCCCTAAGGATAAAATTCAGCAATGGCTTGGTTCTCGGTCTGGGGTTAAGGGAGCCCTTATATCCATATTACTTGGAACCCTGCCAACAGGACCGGTTTATGTCGCCTTTCCTTTAGCTGGATATTTACTTGGTCAGGGTGCGAGTGTGAGTAACATAATCCTTTTTTTAGGAAGCTGGGCTGCTCTCAAAATTCCTCAGATGATGTTAGAAATCAAATTTCTTGGGATCGGTTTTGCTTCCTTGCGATTTGGTTTAACTTTGGTTCTTTTGGTGATTATGGGCCAAATAATGCAAAAAGTTTTTAATAAGAAGACTGAACCACTTTGGACCATGCATGAAGAACCCGCCCCTCCCAAGAGCAAGGGCAAAGACCCCATTTTGGAGACTACATCGAAGTAGCAAAAACAATTAACTAAAAAATAGGGAACTATTTATTTCTGGAAATCAAATGATAATTCCTCCTAGTACTTGCAATCTGCTTAAAATGTGTAACAATTAGGCAGGAGGAATGTATGGCAGATAAAAAAGATAAGAAAGACCGCGATGGTCGAGATATAACGCCGAAGAAGCCGTTGACCTCGATTAGTGGACGACCTATTGCCCACAACGAGAACATTCAGACAGCAGGGCGCCGCGGTGGCGTTATGTTACAAGATACTTGGTATTTAGAGAAGATGAGTCACTTTGACCGTGAGGTTATTCCAGAGCGGAGGATGCATGCCAAAGGTTCAGGAGCTTTTGGT
This sequence comes from Sphaerochaetaceae bacterium, assembly GCA_028702575.1. Taxonomy (GTDB): domain Bacteria; phylum Spirochaetota; class Spirochaetia; order Sphaerochaetales; family Sphaerochaetaceae; genus JAQVOO01. Next base: position 4,726 of record JAQVOO010000093.1, on the reverse strand, counting down.
ACTTTTACAGTTACCAAGGATATTACTAAATGGACCAAAGCCGCAATATTTTCTAAAGTTGGCCAACAAACTGAAATGTTTGCCCGCTTTTCCACCGTTGCTGGTGAACGAGGGGCTGCTGATGCTGAGCGTGACATTAGAGGATTTGCACTAAAATTCTATACTGATGATGGAAACTGGGACTTAGTTGGAAACAATACCCCAGTCTTCTTTTTCCGAGATCCTATGCTCTTCCCTGACCTCAATCATGCAGTTAAAAGAGATCCGCGAACTAATCTACGTTCTGCACAAAATAACTGGGATTTTTGGTCGATGCTCCCAGAGGCTCTGCACCAAGTAACTATTACGATGGGCGATCGTGGTATTCCACGGAGTTTCCGGCATATGAACGGGTATGGTTCCCACACCTATTCTTTCATTAATGCTGAAAATGAACGATTTTGGGTGAAATTTACGATGAAAACTGCCCAAGGAATTGAATTTTTAACCGATGCTGAGGCTGAAGAAGTAGTCGCGAAGGATCGTGAATCGAATCAAAGGGATCTTTTTGAAGCCATTGAAAGAGGTGATTATCCTCGTTGGAATATGTTTGTTCAGATTATGACCGAGGAACAAGCTGCAAAACATCCCCACAATCCTTTCGATTTAACCAAAGTTTGGTATCATGGTGAATATCCAATGTATGAAGTGGGTTATTTTGAATTGAACAAGAACCCAGATAATTATTTCCAGGATGTTGAACAAGCAGCATTTAATCCAGCAAATATTGTTCCAGGAATTGGATACTCCCCTGACCGGATGCTACAAGGACGTCTATTCGCCTACGGCGATGCACAGCGCTATCGGCTAGGGGTGAATCACTATCAGATACCGGTAAATCGGAGCAAAGTAGAGACTAATCATTTTCACCGCGATGGAGCAATGCGCCTAGATGGGAATTATGGTGGGACAGTTCATTACAACCCCAACTCTTACGAAATGTGGAGGGATCAGAATGAGCTCACAGAGCCCGCTTACGACGGCGATGGACCAATCGATCATTATGATTTTAGAGAGGATGATGATCATTATTTTGAGCAAGTGGGTAAACTTTTTAACATTATGCAAGAAGATGAGAAACAACGACTCTTCGAGAACACCTGCAGAAACATGCAAGGAACTACTCTATTAGTGCAAAAACGCCACATCCGTCACTGTTATTTAGCCGACCCAGCCTATGGTGAAGGTGTCGCCAAAGCCCTCGGGGTAGATATCAAGGATGTCGATATGGAAGAGACCTACGGAGCTAGAGGCTAATTATAAAAATCAATGGAATTGAGTCACTTACAACCAGCAGGTACCCTCTGCTGGTTGTTTACCCTTCTTTATCAAGTAGATCAATTTCCTATCCTCTCATCAAACAGATGATACCTAATAATTTTTCCCAAAAAATGACCTACAAAAAATATGTCTTTCCCTAAGGCCAATGTTGATGTTGAGTTCCGTCGCTCTACAGTTATCGATTAAAAGAATGTTGGCAGTGCCCCCGCACAAACTTTACAGTCTTGCCGAAAGTTGCAACATTTACACTTTTCCAAATGTTTGATTAGAAAAGAGATCTCTGAGAAAAAGCTTTTGCTGCCCATTGTTTTCTTCAAGTTTGTTAAAGATGCCTGAGGAGGCAAAGTATTCTTTTTTCTTTGCATAGTTTGGAAGATAATTGCATAGCACTTTTTCCAAGGCTTCATATGACTCGTAGATACGGCTCTGTGGCGTCTTCATAAAGTGCATCAAAAACCAAATTTCAATACAGGGATTACGTACAATAGGAACGATGTTTTGGGCACAATAATACACACTGGCACCAGTCTCATCCTTTTCACAAAACCAAACCATGTCGCTTCTCATATAATCCAGCTCCATGATGTATTGGGCATGAGTCGTTGCAAGTATTTGTGAGTCTTTAGAGTTCATGAGAAACATTTGCAGAAAAAAGGTTGCGAGGTCAGGGTGCAGAGAGGATTCCAATTCATCAATGGCAACAACATGAGATTTTGCTATAACACACAAAGCTTCAGCAGGCGGACGGAGTCACTTATTTGGGTGCACAAGTAATCTTCTGCTCCTGTTTGTATCTTGTTGTTTGCGAGAAAACTCAATGTTTGTTTGGCCTTGATGGAACGATAATTCTCTACGGTAAATTCTTAAATCATAATTTTACACCTTTATAACGTAAAAAAATTACGCATAGAGATATTATATCAATTATGAGAAATATTAAGAAAACTCACCCAATTCTCCAAAAAAATAAGATTTGAACTTGCACAGCCTTGCGGCCACTGGGACGAATCTTTAGGTAGAACTATCTCTCAAGGTATACATCACTAAATCTACCGAAATTAAGTGCAAATGAGTATGAATCGCTATAGCAAGATATGAATTAAAATAACGGTAATGATGTTTTTATCTTTCTTCTGGAGGATAATTCTACAGAGTAGTGTATAAAACACTTGTCCCTAGCAGAAACTACCTCTTTCAATTCCACCATCTAGACACACTTGGAAACTCTTACTTAGATATTTTCGCTCTTGTTAAAGTTTAGATATTTCGCTCTTGTTAAAGTGTTGTCGATGGACAAGTTTACTGGTACCTTAGTGATATATCAGTGGAAGATATGAGGAAGGTAGATTCTGAAAGTAACTTTTGCCAGGAATTCCGTAGAATTAATCGGAGCAAGGATACAAAGAAGTGATGCTGAGGTGGAAACTAGAATTACTGCCAGTTATTACAAGGATTGAAAATTTACCCACACCCTGGATCTTTTTTGCAAGTTGTCGATCGTATGGCCTGTCCAATTCTCTTTTTGGATCACATACCTCTGGATGAATATCTTCATGGTATAAGGAGTTGTTTATGATGTTTTTAGTATTATTACTTTTCATACTAATTTTATACTTAATCTTTCGCAATACCGACTTCACAAGAAATCGGATGCCGGAATCTAATGAACGTTCACCTTTAGACATTCTCAAACAGAGATATGCAGAAGGGGCACTTTCACAAGAAGAATTTCTTCGCATGAAAGAAGAACTCAGCAAGAAAAACTAGGAGGCTACTACATGCATGGATATAATTGGGGCTATAGAGGAACTCCCAGAATGGGAGGGTTTTTTCGGTGGAACTATATAGATTCACCATTAGGCTTTTGGTTGATAATTGCCCTACTGGTACTGGTAACTGTGGCTATTGTGTTGCTTATTATTAAGGGCAAGAAAAAATACCAACATCTTGATGAAGAGACAGAAGCTCTGGCAACTATTAAGCGCCGCTATGCCAACGGAGAACTAACCAATGAGGAGTTTCAGCGAATGAAGAAAGACCTGAAATAGGTCCTTAGGAGTACAGGCACATACTCTATCAAATCAAACGCATAAAGTTTACATCGATCAAGAAGTTTTTTTAAGGAGAAAAAAAATATGAATTATTATATATCAACAACTCTTACTCAACCTTTTGACAAGAGTATCGAAATGGTGATTGAGGCACTCAAGAAAGAAGGTTTCGGCGTGCTTGCCGATATCGATGTCCAATCTACGATGAAAACCAAGCTCAATGTCGACTTTCGAAAATATCGCATTCTAGGAGCATGTAATCCGCCTTTTGCCCTCAAGGCTCTTGAAGCGGAAGATAAAATTGGTGTCTTTTTACCTTGTAATGTGATTGTCCAGGAACGGGATTCGGGAACGGTCGAAGTATCTGCAGTAGATCCTGTAAGTTCCATGCAGGCGGTAGACAACGAAGTGGTGGAATCTGTGGCCGAAGAAATACGAGAAAAATTGAAATTTGTTATTGCGGCTCTTGAAAAAGGAAAAAAATTATAAAGAGCAGCGCATAATATGGACTACGATTAAAAGATTATTGCATTTCTCACTCCGCAGGAGGAGTTATGGAGAGCTAAATGCATAGTCTTTTTGGCACATTAGGCCATTTTTATGCTACTTTTGATTGCTAAGATGGCCTTTGATGTAAAATAGCTGCAGGAAAAGAATTGAAGGAGACCACCATATGAAAAAAATACTTATTTTGACTTTAAGTGTTATGTTCCTAATCGTAGGAGCAACACTGTGGGCACAGGAAGAGGGACACGGTAGAGCTGCTAGTGTTATCATCGACGAAATCAAACAAAATCAGGGTGTGGCAAGCCTCTCTCTGATTGACGCCGATCAAGTAAGTCCGGCATTACTCGAAGAATTAGGAGACGCAGTCATGGGTCTCATGATTGGCGATGAAAGACAACACCAATGGATGGATGAGATGCTAGGTGGTGAAGGCTCTGAACAACTTGCCTCGACCCACCGCTGGATTGGTTATAACTACCTGCGAAACAACGGAAATCTTAGTACTTGGGGACCTCACATGATGGGAAATCGCAACCTTAACTGGCCAAATCGCGATTGGGGCTATTCTTCCGGTGGGATGATGGGCTGGTCAGGTAACTGGTGGGGCTGGATTGTCATCACCGTGATAATTATAGTCATTGTAGTTGTCCTAGTCGCTCTCTTTTTAGCACTGCAGGTTAAATCTAAAGGTTCCCACGACGCCCTTGATATTCTTCGTAGCCGCTACGCTGAAGGTAAAATTTCTCGAGAAGAGTATCAACAGATTTCGAAAGAACTTAAAAAGTAGAAACAGGTAATTTGATTGCCGGTAATAACGCCGGCAATCGGAATTCGTTTACCCGCCTGAG
>JAQVOO010000092.1 GCA_028702575.1 Sphaerochaetaceae bacterium | reverse complement strand
TGTCAGGTCTGTACAAAGAACGATTAAAGAATTGAGAGACAATGAAATCATAGCACGAGAAGGTTTTGACAAGAGCGGGAAGTATATATATTTATTACAATAAAAAATACTAATGCATTGAATACGACGATAACCAGCAGATTTCTCTGTTGGTTTGAAGTGTTTTTTACTCCGATTTATCTTTCTCCATTTTAGCCTTTTCTATCAAGGTAACCCTTCCATCCCGAACTTCCATGGTACCATAAAGTTCTCTGTACTTCATGGGAATAAACTCTTCAAGTTGATTAGGTTTGAACCACACACATCTTCAGGGTACTCGAATATAAACTGGACCATGGGTTTTCGAGTGCGCAGATCATTACTGCATTAAGAAAACTAATGTAGCTCAGCTATATGCCAACACGTAATTGAACCTCGAATACGATGCAGTCCTCAGGAAACTCAAACAGGTGATGGGTATTGAATTCGGGATGAGCGTCTATACAAAAGATAGGATACGCAAGATGTTGGTAGCAACAAAGAAAAAAGATTAACGTACAATATATATTTTCTGCAGGGGTGCTCTGTTTTATTGTTTCATGACAATAGGTTAGCACCTCTTTTCTATACATCAGAGCGAAAACGTAGACTATGAAAAAACCACCAGATTTTTCTGGTGGCTCTCTTTAGCAGGGACAGGACTCGAACCTGTGACCTCCGGGTTATGAGCCCGACGAGCTGCCAACTGCTCTACCCTGCGTCGACAAGAACCTACTATACAGGTCTCCGGAGAAAGAGTCAATAAGAAGACCAGATAAATGGGAAAACAAATGTGTGTCAAAAAGTAACATCTATTGTAGTGATGTTTTTTAACAGGTAGTCTTTGGGACATCTTTGAACAGCATTATGGTTGTTTAAATTATAGTGGGACATTTTGATACACTTCATGGGGTTTATCATACAAAACGCTCTCTTTTTTACTACGATATGCATAGCGTTCTATCCTTACCTCCTTCCTAATATTATATTATTATATACACAATAAGAGTTTACTAGATTATTTTATATAAACAGCCAAGCTTGGCACGCTTGTTGCATGTATATAAGTGTCCGGGATAAACGGACAGTGAAATTTAAATAATAAAATTACGGAGGTGTAATTATGAAGTACGTAGTTAGCAGAAATCCAAATCCAGTGAGAGTCACCCGAGATTTTGATACTTTATTCAACAGTCTTTGGAATAATTGGGGCTTACCATCTACAAAATCCCCATCAGTAGATATTTGGGAAAATGATAAGATGTATGTCCTCGAAGCAGAACTTCCTGGGTACAGCGAGAAAGATGTGAATGTCCATGTTGACAAACACGTCCTCAAGATCTCCTCGATCTGCGAAGCAGAGAAAGAGGTCAAGGAAGAGAAAGAGAGCCCGAATTATCTAATTCGTGAGCGCTCGTGCACTAGCTTTGAAAGAAGTTTTGCACTACCAGAAGGGATTGATGAGGAGAAAATTGAAGGAACATTCAAAAATGGTGTCTTAACTGTCACTATTCCGAAACTCCCCGTCAAGCAACCAAAGAAAATTGATGTAAAAATCAAATAATTAGTAGGGTACATCCACCCCTGAAGGCCGCCAGAAATGGCGGCTATTGTTTTATCCGAAGAATTACGCTGGTCTGGAACAACAACTTTTGTTATACTGAAGCTAGAATATATTTTTAAGACGTAAAAGATTGGGAGGAATTATGGCATATTCAGAACCGTATGAAGTATTAGATGAAAAGACGCGAGAAATTTCACGCGCCATCACAAGTCTTTGCGAAGAGCTTGAGGCAATAAATTGGTATCACCAGCGTGTTGCCACAACCCAAGATCCTTCACTCAAGGAAATCATGGCCCATAACCGCGACGAAGAAATAGAGCACGCTTGTATGGCTATTGAATGGTTGCGCCGCAATATGGACAAATGGGATGATGAGTTACGGACCTTCTTGTTTACTTCTGGCTCAATAGGAGCGTTAGAGACTGGCGAAGGAGGAGAGGAAGAAGATTCTTCTGAATCTACATTAGCCATCGGTTCCATGAAGTCTTAACCAAAGGAGTATATGTTATGGACATCTTAAAAAAAGAATTAGCCCCATTAACTGCTAAAGTATGGGAAGAAATTGAAGAAAGGGCCGCCGAGATTATTCGCGCCCGCCTCAGTGCCAGAAAGGCTGTTCATGTCAATGGGCCGAAGGGGTGGAAATTTACAGCAGTCCCAGAGGGACGACTTGATTTGGTAGAAGAATCTGGAGATGTAAAAGCAGGAGTATTTCAGGTAGCACCCTTATGTGAAGCTCGCGTACGTTTTACCCTTAATCGCTGGGAAATGGACAACCTAAATCGTGGTGCCAAAGACATAGATCTTGACTCCTTAGATGCTGCAGTTGAAAAACTTGTAGATTTTGAAGAAAAAGCTATCTATGATGGATTTCCAGCAGCAGGTATTGTTGGATTACAAGAAGCCGCTGTACATAAAGCTGTGGCCTTTGGAAAAGATGGTGGCTCCATAATGGAGGCAGTTACTGTTGCCCTCATTACACTACGAGCAAGCCATGCTGAAGGACCCTGTTCTTTAATCGTTGGTACGAAAGCTTGGATGGCTCTCCACAGAGAAACACAAGGTTTCCCCCTAATTGAACGGATTGAACGTCTTATTGGTGGGAAAGTTATCCATAGTCTTGCCATTGATGGAGCTTTTCTCATTCCGTTTGATGACGAAAATTTGGAATTGACGGTTGGACAAGATTTTGCAATTGGATACGAATCACATGATACTAAAGAAGTAACACTCTTTATTACCGAGTCGTTTACGTTCCGAGTGTTAGATCCAAACCTTATTATACCTTTTACCCTATAAATTGAACTTTTTAGATAACGTCCCTCAACTTTTTGAGGGATGTTTTACTACTAAAGCGTTTTCGTGAGGCTTGAGTACTGTGTGACCTTAGTGTAGATTAGCGTACATGCAAAGACTTCCTCAAAATAAAATGGCTACTCGTCCTATTGGGCCCTTACTAATTACTATGGGACTGCCAATTATGCTCTCCATGATGATTCAAGCCCTCTACAATGTAGTCGATTCTATCTTTATTGCTCAAATTAGCGAAGAAGCCCTTACGGCGGTCTCGCTTGCCTTCCCAATCCAAATGCTGATGATCTCTGTTGGTGTTGGAACCTCGATAGGTGTTAACTCATTACTCTCTCGTCGTCTTGGAGCTCACCATTATAAAGAGGCCTCTAGTGTAGCTGTACACGGATTATTTCTAGCCATAGTTTCTTGGGTGATTTTTGCGCTATTTGGCGCAATTCTTACCCCCTATTTTTTCCAATTGTTCACCGATTCAACCCCTATCATTGCGATGGGCCAATCCTATTTACTCATTTGTACCATTTTCTCGATAGGTATTTTTACCCAGCTTATCTGTGAAAGGATTATGCAAGGAACTGGCGACACTATTCACCCAATGATTACCCAAGGGACGGGTGCCATAATAAATATCATCCTTGATCCTATTTTTATCTTTGGATATTTTGGAGTCCCTAAAATGGGAGTTGCCGGAGCCGCAATAGCTACCATTCTTGGACAATGGTCAGCAATGGGATTGAGTCTCTTCTTCATGCTCAGAAAAACTCCTGAATTACAATTTAAGTTTAAAGGATTTCGTCCTAAGAAACGTGTCATCAAGGAAATTTATCAAGTGGGACTTCCTTCAATGATTATGCAATCTATCGGCTCAGTTATGACCATTAGTATGAACACTATTCTTATTTCTTTCACAGCTACTGCCGTAGCTGTTTTTGGCGTTTATTTTAAACTACAAAGCTTTATCTTTCTTCCTGTATTTGGCTTAGCAGCTGCAATGATTTCTATTGTTGCCTTTAATTATGGAGCACGAGATAAAGAGAGGATAATTAAAACTATCAAAAATGCCATAGCTATCGTCTTTCTTGTAATGATGGTTGGATTAGCTATTTTTCAATTTTTCCCAAGGTTTTTACTCGAATTATTTAACGCTTCGCCGGAAATGATGGAAATTGGGATGAAGGCATTGAGAATTATTAGTTTGGCTTTTCCATTAGCCGGAATAGCCATTGTGTTGAGTTCTTCTTTCCAAGCCCTAGGAAAAGGCTTTTACAGCTTGTTTGTCTCGATTATACGGCAGTTGGTAGTGTTATTACCATCCGCCTATCTATTATCAATTCTTTCGGGTCTCGATGCAGTTTGGTTTGCATTTTTAATCTCCGAAATAGTTTGTTTGATTGTTAGCTTATGGTTGTATGCTCGCTTATATCGGAGAAATATCCAAACCTTAGACCTACATCCAGAAACTGTAATTCCACCCCAATCAATCGAGAATAATTAAAGCCAGAAAGACGAGTGGTTCAGCCTTTTCGTTACGGATGGCGTGGCTTGCCCCATTTCCAGTAATTACAAGATCTCCAGGTGTAACTACTTTTTCTCCGTCCGCTTCAGATACGATACCTTCTCCACTTATTATCCAATAATACTCAGTCTCATTGACATGATCGTGTTCTCCGATAGAGGTTCCTTGTTTTAACGTGATTGTGCCGAACAAACGGCAGTGTTTCATCTCTTCGGGTTGGAGGAAATCAAGTGTTTGGCACACTCCATCTCCTCCTCGTATCTGTCGTTCTCGGGTGAGCATCTCACTAGCATGTTTAATCATCTGGCATCTCCTTGCTGTCTGAATAGAAATTAGCAGAACGTCCCCACTCATAATGATTTTTGCGGATCGTCTCTACGTCAAGCATGGGAAAGAATATAATCTTTTCTTTGGCCCGTGCAAAGTAGATCCCTTGTCCGATATGGGTGTAACTAAATTGATCTGAAAAAGAACGATCGATGGTTTTAGTTTTTTTTCGAGGATGTTTGCGTACTTCATCAAAACATAAGCGTAAATGATCACGACCTTCTTTACTAAAGATACCCTCAGATTTTTCGTTTCGATCTAAATCGTCAATTTTTACATCAGCAAACACTATGGCAGGCATAGAAATATGGATGGTACTATCGAGTAAATAGAGCGAGAAAGGTTCGGGTAACAAGGTGGTGGCAACCAACGGGGTCACAGGACATAGTTCTTTATAAAGTGCATAACCTTTCCAATTTACAGGTGGACTTAGGTCGTTTTTTACGAGTTTTAAACTTAAACCATCACGGGTTACCAAATATAAATCACCAACGTGACGTAGTGGAACCCGTTCCAACACCCGGTATACACTAAGATATACTGAGTTTTTAGGTCTTCCATCAGGGTGGGCGACACAAGCTTTTTTTGCAAAATCCCAATCGAAATCAGTACCAAATTCTCCCGTTATTTCGGCAAAGATAAGTTGCTCGGCTGCGGTATTTTCAGCACCAGTTGCCATGTAAGAACCAAAATCTTTACTGTCTAACATAGATGCAATTAAAGCCTCTGTAGGGAAAATCATTAAATAATAATGCATTATAACCCCTCCAAATATATACGAGCTATCTACGTAAAGTGTATCACAACTATTTGAAGTAGCAATATTCTTTTCAGTAATTGCTCAAACTTGTCACTTCTGGTAGGCTAATAAAAGCACATGAATGCACGCTCTCTACAGATTTTTTTGGTGATGGCGTACATGTGTAAGAGGAGGGAGTGTGTTCACCATTTTAGACAAAGAAAAGATTTCAGCTGAAGTGTTCAAGATGGAAGTTCTTGCACCAAATATTGCCCGCGAGAGAAAAGCGGGACAATTTGTGATTTTACAACAAGGTGGCGATTTCGCCGAGCGTATTCCGCTCACAATTGCCGATGCTAATCCTGAAAAAGGGTCAATAACTATAGTTTTTCAAGCAGTTGGCGAAGCAACTCATGAGCTGGCAACTCTCGAGGTTGGACAAAGTATCGCCAATGTACTTGGGCCTCTCGGGCAACCAACCCATATTGAAAAATTTGGTAAAGTCCTCTGTGTCGGTGGTGGTGTAGGTGTTGCTCCCATGCATCCTATTGCACAAGCTATGAAACAAGCGGGCAACGAATTAAAGATTATTATTGGCGCACGGAACAAAGAATTAATACTACTAGAGAGAGAGATGCGTGCGATGGCCGATGAATTAATAATTTGTACCGATGATGGCTCATATGGGCGTAAAGCCTTGGTCACAGAACCCCTAAAAGAATTGTGTGAGAGTTGGAAGCCCGATTTAGTAGTAGCTATAGGTCCTCCAATCATGATGAAGTTTTGTACTGCGACGACACGTCCTTTACAAATTCCAACGGTCGTGTCCCTAAATACGATTATGATCGATGGAACCGGAATGTGTGGCGGTTGTCGGGTCAGTATAAACGGGGAAACTAAATTTGTGTGTGTTGATGGACCAGAATTTGATGCTTTTGCAGTCGATTGGGACAATTTACTCCTCCGCCTTGGAACCTTTCGTCCAGAAGAGCAAGAAGCGCACCACCGGTGCCATATCGGATTAAAGATCAATGAGGGGGAAGCTTAATGAGTCACATGAGTCGTGAACAACTAGATTTAGAAGCCCAAGATTTGCTAAAAACTTATGGCGCAAAAAAACTAACTGTGAAAGAGCGGTTGGCTATTCCAGGCCAAGAAATGCCTGCTCAGCTACCCTCTGAACGAGTTGATAATATGCAAGAAGTTGCACTTGGGTATACAGAGGCTCAGGTTAAAGTTGAAGCTCTACGTTGTCTGCAATGTAAAAATGCCCCTTGTATTAAGGGATGCCCAGTACAAATAGATATTCCTTTATTTATCGCCAAAGCAGCTGAAGGTGACTATGCTGGTTCAGTAGCGGTGATTAAAGAAAACTCTCTTCTACCTGCCATCTGTGGTCGAGTTTGCCCCCAAGAATCGCAGTGTCAATTAACTTGTACAGTGGGAAAATCGCTGAAAAGTATCGATAAAGCTGTTAATATCGGCCGAATTGAACGGTTTGTAGCTGATTGGGAATCAGAAAGTAAGCAACGGAGCACTCCTGTAATAGCTGCACCTACAGGGAAAAAAATCGGGGTAGTAGGGAGTGGCCCAGCTTCGATGACAGTAGCAGCTGATGTACGTCGTGCAGGGCATGACGTGGTCATGTTTGAAGCACTCCATAAAACGGGAGGGGTGCTAGTCTATGGAATTCCAGAATTTAGGCTTCCTAAACGTATAGTCAAAGAGGAATTTGACACTTTACTCGCCATGGGAGTTAAAATAGAACGAAACTTTTTAGTCGGCAGAACTGCCAAACTTGCTGACCTGATGGAACGCGAGGGTTTTGATGCCATCTTCTTGGGAACCGGCGCAGGCTTGCCCCGATTCCTCCACATTGAAGGCGAAAATCTTGTGGGAGTTTTTAGTGCTAACGAGTACCTTACTCGGAGTAACCTGATGCGAGCTTATGACCGAAATAAAGCTGGTACTCCCTTGTACAATTCCCGTAAAGTTGCTGTATTTGGGGGAGGGAACGTTGCCATGGATGCAGCGCGTACTGCCCGTCGTCTAGGTGCTGAAGAGGTCACTATTGTGTATCGCCGGACAGAAGCAGAAATGCCTGCTCGTCGTGAAGAAGTTGCTCATGCTAAAGAAGAAGGCATTAAGTTTTTATTTCTACATGCTCCGCTTCAGATTCTTGGGAACGAAAAGGGGCGTGTGCATCAAGTCAAACTCATTACGTGTCGCTTAGGAGATCCGGATGATTCAGGTCGTCGCTCACCCATAGAAATTCCCGGTAGCGAAGCTCTTTATGACTATGATACTGTTATTGTTGCCATAGGTAACGATTCAAACCCACTCATCAAACAAACGACGGAAGGACTTGACGTAAATCGCTGGGGGAATATCATAGTAGATGAAGAGACCTGTAAAACCTCTTTGGAGGGTGTGTATGCAGGTGG